>NZ_JBHUAD010000340.1:0-3008 GCF_042789955.1 Oerskovia sp. NPDC056781 | reverse complement strand
CGCCGAGAAGTGAGTAGACGCCCCTGAATCGCTCGATTCCGGGGCGTCTACTCACTTCTCGACGGAGCAGGTCACGCGATCGACAGCGCGATCCCGTCGAGGATGTCGTGCTCGCTCGTCACGACCGACGTGAGCTCGCCGCCCGCGGCCGCGACGTCGTCGCGCACCCGGCGCACGACCTCGGCCCACACGAGCGCGCCCGCCCCGATCACGTCGATGCGGCCCGGGTGCATGAAGCCCAGCGCCTCGCGCTCGGCCCGCGTGCGGCCCAGCAGGTCCTCGCACGCGGCCAGCGTCTGGTCGACCGACAGCACCGCGCCGTCGATCCGGTCGCGGTCGTAGCGCTCGAGCCCCAGCGCGTGCGCGGTCACGGTCGTGACGGAGCCCGCGAGCCCGACGAGCGTCGCGGCCTTGCCGAGCGGGACCGTGAGCGACGCCGTGTCGAGCGCGGCCCGCACGTCGGCCCGGGCCGCCGCGATCTCCTCGCCAGTCGGCGGGTCCGAGCGCAGGTGGCGCTCGGTCAGGCGCACGCAGCCCACGTCCATGGACCACGCGGCCTCCGGGGCGTCGGTGCCCAGCACGAGCTCGGTCGACCCTCCCCCGAGGTCCACGACCACGAACGGGCCGGGGTGGTTCGCCGCGACCACGCCCGTCGCGCCACGGAACGACAGCTCGGCCTCCTCCGTCCCCGACACGACCTCGGGCTCGACACCCAGGCGGGCCAGGACACCCTCGACGAACTCGCCGCGGTTCTCCGCGTCACGGGTCGCCGACGTCGCCACGAACCGGGTGCGCGTCGCACCGAGCTCCTCGATCACGCGGGCGTACTCGGCCGCCTGGTCGAGCGTGCGCGCGAGCGCCTCCGGGGCCAGCCTGCCCGTCCGGTCCACTCCCTGACCGAGGCGCACGACCTCCATACGGCGGTCGAGCTCGGTGAGGACGCCCGTCACGGGGTCGACGTCGGCGACGAGGAGTCGGATCGAGTTGGTGCCGCAGTCGATCGCGGCGACGCGAGAAGAAGTCATGACATCAAGGGTGCCACCCGTCGCCGCCGCGGCGGGCGCGGACGTCGCCCGAGGGCGGTCGGCGTCACGAGCGTCACACCGCGACGGCTGGCCCGCCCGCGGAGCGACGGCTCAGCAGGTGCAGCGGTCCGCGCGCCACGACCCGGAGATCATCACGAGCGCCTCGTCACCCAGCGGGTTCACGCCCGGTCCGGCCGCGAGCGCGTGGCCCACGAGCACGTGCAGGCACTTGA
Source organism: Oerskovia sp. NPDC056781 (assembly GCF_042789955.1). Taxonomy (NCBI): domain Bacteria; kingdom Bacillati; phylum Actinomycetota; class Actinomycetes; order Micrococcales; family Cellulomonadaceae; genus Oerskovia; species Oerskovia sp. NPDC056781. The sequence continues at coordinate 1,750 of NZ_JBHUAD010000340.1, read as the reverse complement.
CGCGCACGGGCATGCCGCCCGCGGAGATGCCCGCGATCTCCTCGACGTGCCCGAGCGACTCGCGCGCCGCGAGGTAGTGCTCGTGCGCGCGGGCGTAGGCGGCTGCGAGGTCCTCGTCCTGGGTCAGGCGCTCCGACATCTCCTTCATCACGCCGTTCGCCTCGAGCGTCGAGGCGCCCGCGACCGCCCCGGGGCTCGTCAGGTAGTACGTCGTGGGGAACGGGGTGCCGTCCGGCAGTCGCGGCGCGGTGTGCACCACGAGGGGGCGCCCGCACACGCAGCGCGCCGCGATCCCGACGACGCCGCGGGCCGGGCGGCCGAGCTGCTCGTGCAGGACCTCGAGATCCTCCGGTGTGACCTCGGGACGCGAACGGTCCGCCTCCGGGACGGCCGGGGCGTCGGCGCTGCGCGCGGGACCGCGGTCGGTCACCGGTGCCGTGTCACGGGCTGCGGCGTCGGCTGCGCCACCGCGGTCCACGGGGTCCGGGGCGGAGGGGGTCGAGTCGTTCACGAGGGGTTTCCGTTCTGCGGCGTGCGGTGCTGGTCCGGCGCCGGGAGCCGACGCCCTCCCATTGTCCCCGGTCGAGCGGCCGGATCGGCAATCGGTCCTGCGAGGCTCCGAGGACGTGAGGGCGTGGCGGACCTCCCCGAGCCCGTCGAGCTGACCGTGGCTGCCGGCGCGCTCGTCGAGCGGGTGCGGTGTGGGACCTACGGCGTCGTTGCGTCCGTGGCCGGGGGCTCGTCGCCCCCCAGGTCGGCCGGTGCGTCACCGGGAGCAGGCTGCTCCCCGGCAAGCTGGACCGACCGCCAGAGAGAGGTGTACCAGGGCGCACCGTCGTTCCCTTCGACGCCGACCGGCCCCTCGGTGACCTTCCGGCCCGTCTCGGGGTCGAGGTCGTCGACGACGATCTCCGGGTCGATGACCCGCCACGCACGTTCGCCCGGCATCACGTAGCTCAGCCGGTCGCGCGCCTGCGCGATCACGTACGCGTCGTCGTCCCAGCGCCCGAGCTGGACCTGGAGGTCCTCGCGCTCGGCCTCGGCCGCCGCGACCTCGGCACGCAGGGCGCGCAGCTCGCCCGTCTGGTTCACGTAGGCGCGCAGGGTCGGCAGCAGCAGGATGACCGCGAGGAGCACGACGACGGCGATGACCAGCGAACGGACCGTCACGACCTCGGGCAGCAGGAACCCGTTGCGGCTGCGCCGGCGGTCCGCGAGCGCCGGGGCCCGCGTCGAGGTGCTCGGTCGCGGGGTTCGCGGCGATGAGGACGCCCGGGAGGTCGAGGCGGTGGACCGTCCGCCCGTGCCCGACCCGGCGCCCGCGCCTGCCGCCGACGTGGTCGACGGCTTGCGCGGCACCGCCGGCTTGCGCCCCGCGCCGGTCGCGGGCCCCGAGGCCTTGGCAGCGCTCGCGTCCTTCGACGCCCCCTTCGCGGGACCGGCCTTCGAGGCGCCCGAGCCGGCCCCTGACCTGCCGGACGTGCCCGCGTCCGAGCGCGACGTCGTCGGGCCGGAGGTGCCCCGTGCGCGGCTGGTCGACGAACGACCGTCCCCGCGCGATCCTCCCCCGCTGCGTCCGCCCCCGGGGCGCGGCGAGGCGCCGGGCGTGGACGGGCGACGGTTCGTGGGCATGGAGCCGATTGTGCCGCCCCGCACGGTCGCTCGGGCGCAGGGTCCACGGCGTGCCGGGGCAACGTGGCCGGATCCACACCAAGCGTTCACATCCCCGCGCGTGTCGGGGTGCCTGTGG
>NZ_JBHUAD010000339.1:0-3034 GCF_042789955.1 Oerskovia sp. NPDC056781 | reverse complement strand
CCCGGGTGCTGTCGCCCCCTGCCGAACCTCTATGCCCTCGGCGCCGAGATCAGCGCAGCGTGACCTGACGGGACACGATGCCCGCCCGCGCACGGCGCTCGTTCGCGTCGAGTGGCTCGGTGACCGCGAGCGCTGCGTCGAGCTTCGCCTTGAGCTCCTTCGCGGGCTCCTCGACGTCGGCCGCCTCGGTGCCGCGCGGCAGCTCCCACACCGGGACCAGCAGCCCGCTCGAGCGGAACGCGCCGACGAACTTGCCACCACCGAGGCCCGACTCCCGCTTGGCGTGGAGGCGCGAGATCGCGTCGATCAGCGCCTCCTCGCCCACGGGCCAGGCCCAGCGCAGGAACTCGCGGCTCATCGAGCACCAGTAGGCCGACTCGACCGAGGAGAGCTTGACCGTGGGGACGATCGACTCCGACGCCTGGTCGAGCGACGCCTTGAGGTCCGGCGTGACGTCCGTCGAGGGGTCGAGCCAGAACGAGAAGTCGTCGTGGACCGTGACGTCGAACGGCACCGACAGGTCCAGGACGTCCTGCAGGCGCGGACCCGGGCCGGGCAGCTCGCCCAGCTCGATCGACGTGCCCGGCTCGGCCTCGATGGCTTCCAGGAGCGCGGCCGCGAGGTCGCGGCTCGTGTCCCCCGACCCTGCGATGGTCTGGAGGGCCAGGAGGATCGTGCCGTCCTGGCGGTGCAGCGCGGCCCACCCGGCAGGAAGGACCGTCACCACGAGGACGTCGCGCGCACCGAACTCCTTCGTCGTGCGGGCGGGTGCCGAGGCCGACGGGACGACCTCTCGGAGGGCGACCCAGTCGGTCTCCCCAGGGAGACCCTCGAAGGGGCGCAGCACGAAGTCGGGCGTCGAGTTCTTGGCCATGGGGGAAGTGTAGTGGGACCGTAGGGCGCGGCCGAGGTCACGCTGCCCCGGTCCCGGCTCGGCTGGTCCGCCGCGTCGTCCTCTACCGCTCGACCGGGAACCCTCGCTGCGACCACGCGACCATGCCGCCGTCAAGGTTGGTCGCGTCGAAGTCGCCCTGGTTGAGCCACGCGGCGGCACGCGCCGACCGGCCGCCCGAGTGGCAGATCACGAGGATCGGCACGTCGGGGTCGAGCTCACCCCAGCGGACGGGGAGCTCGCCGAGCGGGATGTGGACGGCGTCGGGCACGTGGCCCGCGTCCCACTCGTCCTGCTCGCGCACGTCGAGGAGCACGACGCCCTCGGGGACGGGGTGCTCGGCGTCGAGCTCGGACACGTCGGTCGTGGGTACCTGAGGCGGGAACATGGTGACCAGCCTACGTTTCTGACGAGACGTCGCCGGGCGGCGTTCACGGGCCGGAGGTGCCGACGCCCCCACCAGTGGCAGGATCGGTCCATGGACCCACGCGCCGGTACGCCCGCCCAGCCCCAGGACCTCATCGACGTGGACGCCGTGGTCGGCGCCTACTACGACCTCTCCCCCGACGTCGACGATCCCGCGCAGAAGGTGGTGTTCGGGACGTCGGGCCACCGTGGGTCGAGCCTGGACCACGCGTTCAACGAAGCACACATCGTCGCGATCACCGCGGCCATCGTGGAGTACCGGCGTTCGCAGGGCACCGACGGCCCCCTGTTCATCGGACGCGACACGCACGCCCTGTCACTGCCCGCGTGGCAGACCGCGATCGAGGTCCTCGCGGCCGCGGGCGTCCAGACGTACATCGACGCTCGCGACTCGTACACGCCGACGCCGGCCGTGTCGCAGTCGATCCTGCTGCACAACGGTGCGGCCACCGAGGAAGGGGTCCGCACGAGCGGCCCCGAGCTCGCGGACGGCATCGTCGTGACGCCGTCGCACAACCCGCCGCGCGACGGCGGCTTCAAGTACAACCCGCCGCACGGTGGCCCGGCCGACTCGGAGGCGACGGGCTGGATCGCGGACCGCGCGAACGAGATCCTGCGCTCGGGCGTCGGGCAGGTCCGGCGTGTCCCGCTCGAGCGCGCGCTGACGGCGGACACCACGCACCGGCACGACTTCCTGACGGCGTACGTCGACGACCTGGCCTCGGTCCTGGACCTCGACGCGATCCGCGGCGCGGGCGTCTCGATCGGCGCCGACCCCCTGGGCGGGGCGTCGGTCGAGTACTGGGGCGAGATCGGCGAGCGCTACGGGCTGGACCTGACGGTCGTGAACCCGCAGGTGGACCCGCGCTGGGCGTTCATGACGCTCGACTGGGACGGCAAGATCCGCATGGACTGCTCGTCGCCGTACGCCATGGCCTCGCTCGTGCAGAAGATGACGGACCCGGACGCGACCTCGACGTTCGACATCGCGACGGGCAACGACGCGGACTCGGACCGCCACGGGATCGTGACCCCCGACGCGGGCCTCATGAACCCCAACCACTACCTCGCGGTCGCGATCGACTACCTGTACGGCGGGGCCCGCCCGGGGTGGCGCCCGGACGCCGCGATCGGCAAGACCCTCGTGTCCTCGTCGCTCATCGACCGGGTCGGAGGTGGGCTGGGGCGCCGCGTCGAGGAGGTGCCGGTCGGGTTCAAGTGGTTCGTCCCGGGCCTGCTCGACGGCACGGTCGCGTTCGGCGGCGAGGAGTCCGCGGGCGCGTCGTTCCTGCGGAGGAACGGCGGGGTGTGGACCACGGACAAGGACGGTCTCCTCCTCGCGCTGCTCGCCTCGGAGATCCTCGCGACCACGGGGAAGAGCCCGTCGCAGCACCACGCCCGGCTGGTCGAGCAGTACGGCGAGTCCTGGTACGCCCGCGTCGACGCCCCGGCCTCGCTCGAGGAGAAGTCGGCGCTCGCGAGGCTCAGCCCGGAGCAGGTCACGTCGACGACGCTCGCGGGCGAGGAGATCACCGCGAAGCTGACGACGGCGCCGGGCAACGGAGCGGCGATCGGCGGCCTCAAGGTCACCACGGAGAACGCGTGGTTCGCGGCGCGCCCCTCGGGCACGGAGAACGTGTACAAGATCTACGCCGAGTCGTTCGTCTCGGCCGAGCACCTGTCGCAGGTGCAGGACGAGGCCAAGCAGGTCGTCTC
>NZ_JBHUAD010000338.1:0-3051 GCF_042789955.1 Oerskovia sp. NPDC056781 | reverse complement strand
GGCCGCCCCGCGGACGCGCAGCCCGTGGGCTGCCGGCCGCGTGGCGACCGGGCGCGGAGGACGCCCGGCCGCGACGGTCACTGGACCATGAGGCGGACGGTCCGGACGACGACCTCGGGCGCCGCCAGCGCCTCCTGCTCGTCGTGGACGACGGGGTGGAAGGTCAGGTGCAGGTGGCCAGGGTCCCAGGCTCCTCTCTCGCCGAGGTCGGCCGCGACGTCGGTGATGTCGAAGACGTACGACAGCCCGTGCTCGGCGTCGGACTCCTGCGACTCGCGGACCCCGAAGAGCGGCAGGTTCCCGACGAGCGCGTCGTCGTCCTCGGTGTCGCCCACGTACACGGCGTAGGTGGGCGGCTGGTTGTCACCCTCCAGCGTGATGTGCTCGAGCACGAGCAGCAGCCGCTCCGGCTCGTCCGGCGACGCGGCCCGGTCGGTCAGCTCCCGGGCCGCGCCCGGCCCGACCGCGATGTCGACGCTCGCCGTCCTGGACGCGAGACGTACCGGTTCACGGTTGACCGCGACAGCCTCCGGCGGGACCTGCTCGAGGCGCCGCACCTCCTCCTCGCGACGAGCATCGTCCTCGCCCCCTGCGTCTCCGACACCGGCCACGGGCCGCCTCCTCTCGCGCTTCAGCGTGCGGGCCGACGGCGGGATGCCGATGTCCGCATACACGTACCCGAACGCACTCGTGTCGAGCACCTCCCAGCTCTCGGGTTCCCTGCGGGCCCCGGACGGGTCGAGGAACGCGAACCTCTGGGTGAACACGCTCTTCGCGGGGTCGCGCCCCTGCCCGGTGTGGGACCGCCACACCTCCCACAGCCGGTCGATGTTGGAGTGGTGCAGCCAGAAGACGGCGTCGGAGGCCGCGGTGTTGAAGTTCCCCATCTTGCCGCCCACGAAGTTGTGGACGGTGCCGTGCGGTGTGCCTTCGAGGGTGCCGATCGTGCCGGGGAGATGACTGAACCCGGTCGTGGGCCCGCCGAAGGTGGCCGTGTTCGGGATCTTCGACGTGAAGAGCGGCTGGTAGAACCAGCCCTTCGCGGTGGTCTCGGTGGGCTCGAGGGACGCCGTCCCGGCGTTCACGCCGCTCTTGCGCTGCACCTCGTAGAGCGGGTTGGCGAGGCCGTCCGGCCCGATGGGGTCCCGGAAGGGCGGCGGCAGCGTGTTCGTCGTGGCCGTGTCGTAGTCCCAGTAGGGCAGGGCCCACGTGTCCTTGACCTTCTGAGGGATGTCGTTCCTGTTGCGGATGATGTCGCGGCAGATCGCCTCGAAGTAGCCCAGGTAGAGGCGGTGCCAGGGCAGGAAGTACCAGGAGCCGTGCTGGCACTGGTTGCGCAGCCCGTCGTGGGGGTCCGGGCTCATGCCGTGGACCTGGGTCTGGTGCAGCCAGGACCGGGCTCCCGTGGGCGGGCCGGCCTTGAGGACCGCGACGGCCTTCGCGTACGCGTTGATGACGGCCTGGCCGTCGGGTCCTTGCAGGTAGAGCTTCCAGACGTCCTGACGGACGAACGGTCCACCCAGCTGCGGGTCGGGGTGTGGTGCGCTTGCCATGATGTTCCCCCTCGGGTGCCGGCGGGGGCGTGGGAGCGGGTGATCGGTCGTGCCCCGGGCCGCGATGCCCGGGCGGACGGGCTGCTCGCCCGCCGCGTCCCCCTGCGTCGTGCAGCGGCGACCGCCCCTGCACTTCCAGGGTGCGCCTCGGGGGGGTTCTTGTCGCGCGGGCCCGGCTGCGCAGACGAGTCACCCTCGGCGTATCGCACCGTCACCGTGGGCGGGCTGGAACGTCACCGTCGGCAGCGCGGCGCGTCGCCCTCGGCGGGCTCGCACGTCCCCCTCGGCGCCCCGGTGCGTCGCCCTCGGTGCGCGAGAGCGTCACCCTCGTCGGGCGACGCACCGGGTCTACCCTGGCCGGGTGCCTTCGACCCAGCGTTCGTTCGCGTCCGACAACTACGCCCCGGCCCACCCTGCGGTCCTCGCGTCCCTGACCGCCGCGAACGAGGGCCACGCCGGTTCGTACGGCGCGGACCGGTGGACCGCTCGGCTCCAGGAGGTCGTCCGGCACCACTTCGGCGACGCGGCCACGGCGTTCCCGGTGTTCAACGGGACGGGCGCGAACGTCGTCGCGCTCACGTCGATGCTGCCGCGCTGGGGTGCGGTCGTGACGTCGGAGCACGCGCACGTCCATCAGGACGAGAACGCCGCCCCGGAGCGTGTCGGCGGGATCAAGCTCCTCACGGTCCCCTCGCCGGACGGCAGGCTGACCCCGGCCGCGGTCGACCGGTTCGTGGGCGACCTGGGCGACCAGCACCGCGCGCAGCCGCTCGTCGTGTCGATCACGCAGGCGACCGAGCTGGGCACGGTCTACTCGCCCGACGAGATCCGCGCGATCAGCGACCGCGCGCACGCCGCGGGACTGCGGGTCCATCTCGACGGGGCGCGGCTCGCGAACGCGGCGGCTGCCCTGGGGGTGTCGTTGCGCGCGACCACGACCGACGTGGGCGTGGACGTCGTGTCGTTCGGCGGCACCAAGAACGGCCTGCTGTTCGGCGAGGCCGTCGTGGTGCTGGACCCCGACGCGGCCCAGGGCGTCGACTTCGTCCGCAAGATGACCATGCAGCTCGCGTCGAAGATGCGCTTCGTCTCGGCACAGCTCACGGCGCTGCTCGAGGACGACCTGTGGCGTGCCAACGCGGCGCACGCCAACGCGATGGCCGCACGCCTGCGGGCAGCGCTCTCGCCCGTGGCGAGCGAGGGAGAGGTCCACGACGGCGGGACGCGCGCGGCGCCGTCGGGCCTCGCGTTCTCCCAGCCCACCCAGGCGAACGCGGTGTTCGCGGTGCTCCCGCGCGCCGTCGCCGAGGCCCTGCGCGCGGACTTCGCCTTCTACGACTGGGCCGCTGCCGCCCCCGATCCCGTCACGGGCGACGAGCGCGTCGAGGTCCGCTGGATGTGCTCCTGGGACACGTCGGAGCGGGACGTCGACGCGTTCGCCGCAGCGGTCCGCGCGGCGCTCGTGTGAACGCCGGAGCGGGCGTGACCGGGTAGGTCA
>NZ_JBHUAD010000337.1:0-3082 GCF_042789955.1 Oerskovia sp. NPDC056781 | reverse complement strand
CAGGCGCAGGACCTCGGTCAGGCGGTTGGCCGCCGCGACGACCGAGCCCGAGTGCAGGCGGCCGGGCTGGCGCGTGAGGCGCTCGACCGGCCCCGAGATCGAGACGGCGGCGACGATGCGCCCGGACGGTCCGCGGACGGGCGCCGACACGGAGGCGACCCCGAGCTCGCGCTCCGAGACGGACTGGGCCCAGCCGCGCCGTCGGACACCGGAGAGGATCGTGGCCGTGAAGACGGCCTCGCGCAGGCCGCGGTGCAGACGGTCGGGCTCCTCCCAGGCGAGCAGCACCTGGGCCGCGGAACCCGCGCCCATGGTGAGCGTCGCGCCCACGGGGATGGAGTCCCGCAGACCGACGGGACGCTCGGCGGCGGCGACGCAGATGCGATGATCGCCCTGGCGGCGGTAGAGCTGGGCGCTCTCGCCGGTGTGGTCGCGCAGGGCCGTGAGAACGGGGTTCGCCGCGGCGAGCAGGCGGTCCTCGCCGGCTGCCGTCGCGAGCTCGTTCAGGCGCGGACCGAGGACGAAACGGCCCTGCATGTCGCGGGCCACCATGCGGTGGTGCTCGAGCGCGACTGCGAGGCGATGAGCCGTCGGACGGGCGAGTCCGGTGGCGGTGACGAGCTGGGCCAAGGTGGCTGGTCCGGACTCCAGGGCGCCCAGAACGGACGCCGCCTTGTCCAGCACGCCGACTCCGCTAGAATTGTCCATAGGTCGATATTGACGTCTCGCACAGTGAGATGCAAGTCAGCGGGTGTCGTGTCGACGAAGGACCGGGAGATTCGGCCCGGTCCACGACCGAGATGTACCCCCCGATCGTCGCCCACGGCCCCCGCGTGAGCGACCACCGCAGGACACAGGTAGGAGAGAACCAACATGGCCGGCACGCTGGCGGAGAAGGTCTGGGACGCGCACCTGGTGCGACGTGGCACCGACGGGTCGCCCGACCTCCTCTACATCGATCTGCACCTCATCCACGAGGTCACCAGTCCGCAGGCCTTCGAGGGCCTGCGCCTCGCCGGCCGCCAGGTGCGCCGTCCCGACCTGACGATCGCGACCGAGGACCACAACACCCCCACGCTCGACATCGACCTGCCGATCGCGGACCTCACGAGCCGCACCCAGATCGACACGCTGCGCAACAACGCCAAGGAGTTCGGCGTGCGCATCCACTCGCTCGGCGACGCGGACCAGGGCATCGTCCATCAGGTCGGCCCGCAGCTCGGGCTCACCATGCCCGGCCTGACGGTCGTGTGCGGCGACTCGCACACCTCGACGCACGGTGCGTTCGGGGCCCTCGCCTTCGGCATCGGGACGTCCGAGGTCGAGCACGTGCTCGCGACCCAGACCCTGCCGCTCGCGCCCTTCAAGACCATGGCGATCACGGTCGACGGCGAGCTGCCCCCGGGCGCGACGTCCAAGGACATCATCCTCGCGATCATCGCGAAGATCGGCACGGGCGGTGGCCAGGGCTACGTCCTGGAGTACCGCGGCGAGGCGATCCGCAAGCTGACCATGGAAGCCCGCATGACGGTCTGCAACATGTCGATCGAGGCAGGCGCGCGCGCCGGCATGATCGCGCCCGACGAGACCACGTTCGAGTACCTCAAGGGCCGCCCGCACGCGCCCGAGGGCGCCGACTGGGACGCCGCGGTCGAGTACTGGAAGACGCTCCGCTCCGACGACGACGCCACCTTCGACGAGGAGGTCGTGCTCGAGGCGGCCGACCTCGAGCCGTTCATCACGTGGGGCACCAACCCGGGCCAGGGCCTGCCGCTGTCCGCGAACGTCCCCGTCCCCTCGGAGATCGCCGACGAGAACGAGCGCGTCGCCGCCGAGCGCGCGATCGAGTACATGGGCCTGACCCCGGGTGCGCCGCTGCGCGACATCGCGATCGACACGGTCTTCATCGGCTCGTGCACCAACGGCCGCATCGAGGACCTGCGCTCGGTCGCCAAGGTCGTCCAGGGCAAGAAGAAGGCCGACTCGCTGCGCGTCCTCGTCGTGCCCGCCTCGGCGCGCGTGCGGCTCCAGGCCGAGGCCGAGGGGCTCGACAAGATCTTCCTCGACTTCGGTGCCGAGTGGCGCAACGCCGGCTGCTCCATGTGCCTGGGCATGAACCCCGACCAGCTCGCCCCCGGCGAGCGCTCTGCCTCCACGTCCAACCGCAACTTCGAGGGTCGCCAGGGCAAGGGCGGGCGCACCCACCTCGTGTCTCCGCTCGTCGCGGCCGCGACCGCCATCCGCGGGACCCTGTCCTCGCTGGCGGACCTGGACCTGCCCGCCGACGTCGACATCACGTCGTTCGACGGCACCCCGCTCGCGCCGCTCGACCCGCGCGTCCCGCTGCAGGTCTGACACCGGCCCCCTGACGACACTCATCGAGGAAGCAGAAGCATCATGGAGAAGTTCACCACCCACACCGGTGTCGGTGTCCCGCTGCGCCGCAGCAACGTCGACACGGACCAGATCATCCCCGCCGTCTACCTCAAGCGCGTGACGCGCACGGGCTTCGAGGACGCGCTGTTCGCGGCGTGGCGCGGCGACCCCGCGTTCGTCCTCAACCAGCCCGCCTACACGTCCGGCTCCGTGCTGGTCGCGGGCCCCGACTTCGGCACCGGCTCGTCGCGCGAGCACGCCGTGTGGGCCCTCAAGGACTACGGCTTCAAGGTCGTCCTGGCCTCGCGCTTCGCGGACATCTTCCGCGGCAACTCGGGCAAGCAGGGCCTCGTCGCGGGCATCGTCGCGCAGGAGGACATCGAACTGCTGTGGAAGGTCCTGGAGACCAAGCCCGGCACCGAGGTCACGGTCGACCTGGTCGAGCGCACCGCCACGGCCGACGACGTCGTGGTCCGCTTCCAGATCGACGACTACACGCGCTGGCGCCTCATGGAGGGCCTCGACGACATCGGCCTGACCCTCCAGCACGAGGGCGACATCACGGCGTTCGAGCAGACGCGTGCGTCGTGGCGTCCCAAGACGCTGCCGGCGAAGCACCTGCCGACGGTCGAGATCGAGGCGGCGCGCCCGTCCGCGTGACACGCCTCTGACCAGGCCCGACGGCGCCGCTCCCCTGGGTGGGGAG
>NZ_JBHUAD010000336.1:0-3088 GCF_042789955.1 Oerskovia sp. NPDC056781 | reverse complement strand
GTCGTGATGGGCTCCATCACGACCACAACCTCGTTCTCGACCAGTGGGTCGCGGCCAGCGGGTCGCGGCCAGGGGGTCGCGGCCAGCGGCCAGCGGCGACCGGTCGGCGTTCGGCCGGCGTTCGGCCGTCGGTCGGCGCCGCGGGCACGCCTCCGGCTCAGTCGTCGAGCGAGACCTCGCCGCGGGCGACGGACCCGAGCCAGGCGAGGCTCGGCTTGGGGAGGCGCTCGAACGTCTCCGGGTCCCAGCCGATGAGACCGAAGGTCGGCGCGAAGGAACCCCACTCGTAGTTGTCGAGCAACGACCAGTGGAGGTAGCCGATCAGGGGCAGGCCCGCGTCGACCTCGGCACGCAGGGCGCGCAGGGCGTCACGGGTGTAGTCGATGCGTCGCGAGTCGTCGGCCGTCGCGATGCCGTTCTCCGACACCAGCACGGGCAGTCCCGTGATCTCGTGGCCGAGCCGCGCCGCCTCGGCGATGGCGGGCGGGTAGTACTCCCAGCCCGTGAGGGTCTTCTCTGCGTCTTCGGGTGCGGGGAGCGGCCCGTCGACCGTGATGCGGGTGCGGGTGTAGGCCTGCACGCCGATGAAGTCGTCCCCCCGCGCGGCTTCGAGGAAGACGGTCTCGCGCGGGTACGCGTACTCCCGCAGGACCTCCTCGGCACCGGGGTCCGCGAAGAACTGCTGCGGGGCGACGGGCCAGCCCACGGGGACGCCCACGGTGCGGACGAGCTCGACCGCTCGGCGGTGCGCCGCGATGAGGTTCTCGGTCGCGACCGGGTCGGGCGCGTGCATGGTGCCCGCCTGGAGCTGCTCGGCGCCCTTGGCCGCCGTGATCATCATGGCGAGGATGTTGGGCTCGTTGATCGTGAAGACGTGCGAGGCGGCGTCCAGCAGCGGGAGCACGCGCTCCACGTAGCGGGCGAAGCGCTCGACGGACCGCGGGTCGGTCCATCCGCCGTCCTCGACGAACCACCGGGGGGACGTGAAGTGGTGCAGCGTGACGAGCGGCGTGACGCCGTGGTCGAGGCAGCACTGGATCATGCGGCGGTAGTGGTCGAGCTCGGCCCGGGAGAACAGGCCCTCGGCGGGCTCGATGCGAGCCCACTCGAGCGAGAAGCGGTAGGACGTCAGGCCCGACTCGGCCAGGAGCCGGATGTCCTCGGCGTAGCGGTGGTAGCTGTCCGCGGCGTCTCGCGACGGCTCGGAGAGGGTCGAGTCGGCCGCGACCTCGCGTGCCCACCAGTCGCTGTTGACGTTGTTGCCCTCGATCTGGTGGGCGGCCGTCGCGGCGCCCCAGACGAAGGGGTCGGGGAAGGTGAGGGGCATGGGGGAATCTCCTACTTGATGCCGGTCATGGCGATGCCCTGCACGAAGTAGCGCTGCAGGAACAGGAAGAGGATCAGGATCGGGGTCACGACGAGCACCGAGCCCGCCATCAGCAGGCCGTAGTAGGTGCCGTTGGACCCGACCGAGTAGAGCGAGAGCGCCACCGGGAGGGTGTACATGTTCTCGGTCTGCGCGACGACGAGCGGCCACAGGAAGTTGTTCCACGAGCCGAGGAACGTGAGGATGCTCAGCGTCGCGAGCGGCGGCCCGCACTGGGGCAGGACGATCTTGAAGAAGATGCGGAACTCGCCCGCGCCGTCGATCCGGGCGGCCTCGATGAGCGCGTCGGGGATCCCGAGGATGAACTGGCGCATGAGGAACACGCCGAGCGGTCCCGCGAGGAACGGCAGGACGAGCGCCGGATAGGTGTTGACCAGCCCCATGTTCGACACCAGGACGAACATCGGCACCAGCGTGACGACGCCCGGGACCATGAGGGTCAGCATGACGAGCGCGAACAGCACCTTCTTGCCCGGGAACCGCATCTTCGCGAGCGCGTACCCGACCATCGAGCAGAAGACGATGTTGCCGAGCACGACGGCGACGGCGACGACGATCGAGTTGGTGAAGAACTGGCCGTAGTTGAGCTGCGACAGCCACTTCTCGTAGTTCTCGAGCGTCGGGTTCTCGGGCCACCACGTGATGGGCCGCTGGAGGAGCTCACCCTGCGTCTTGAAGCTGCCGAGCAGCATCCAGATGAACGGCATCAGCGTCAGCAGGAGCCCGACGACGAGCGCGGTGTACGTGGCGCCGCGCGACCAGCGGATCGGACGGCGGGCGCGACGCGGCGCGGGGCTGGTTCCTGTCGGTGCCGGTGCGACCTTCGAGGACGTGAGGGCCATGTCAATCCTCCTTCGACCGCAGCAGGCGGAACTGGACGGCCGCGAGGGCGGCGATCAGGGCGAAGAGCACGTACGCAGCCGCGGACGCGAACGCGTAGTTTCCGTAGCCGAACTGGTTGTAGACGTAGTAGCTGATGGTCAGCGTGGAGTTGACCGGCCCGCCCTTGGTCATGACGAACGGCTCCTCGAAGACCTGCAGGAAGCCGACGGACAGCAGGACCGCACCGAGCAGCAGGGTCGGACGCATGAGGGGGACCGTCATGGAACGGAAGCGGCGCCAGGCGCCGGCACCGTCGACCTCGGCTGCCTCGTAGACGTCCCGCGGGATGGCCTGGAGACCGGCGAGGAAGATGATCATGAGCGTGCCCATGTTGCGCCAGGCGGCCATGACGATGATCGAGGGCATGGCCCAGGTGCTGTCATTCAGCCAGTCGGGGCCGTTGATGCCGACCCAGCCGAGCACCGTGTTGACGAGGCCGGAGTCCTGGAGGATGAACCGCCAGACGACTGCCACGGCGACGATCGAGGTCACGACGGGGGTGTAGAAACCGACGCGGAAGACGCTGCGGAACTTCTCGATGCCCGAGTTGAGGGCGACCGCGAGGGCGAGGCCCAGCGCCATCGTCAGCGGGATGCCGACGACCACGAAGAAGAACGTGTTGACCAGCGCCTTGCGGAAGAGCTCGTCCTGGAAGACCTGGGCGAAGTTGTCCAGCCCGACGAAGTTCACCGCGAAGGGTGTCTTGATGTCACGGACCGTGAGGTCCGAGAACGACATGCCGAACGACGCGAGCAGCGGTCCCAGCATGAAGACCGAGAAGACCGCGACGAACGGCAGTGCGAACAGCCAGGCGACGAC
>NZ_JBHUAD010000335.1:0-3090 GCF_042789955.1 Oerskovia sp. NPDC056781 | reverse complement strand
TCGGTGATGTGTATCAGAGCCAGGGGGTGGCCGCAGGCCGCTGTCGTCGCTCGCGCAGCCCCGGTGTGGTCACCGTCGGCGGGTGAGCGGGTCACCGTCGGCGGGTGAGCGGGTCACCGCCGGCGAGCAGGGGCGTCGCCCTCGGTGAGCCGGGCGCCCCGGGCTACGCGACGTCGTCGGGCAGGCCGAGCCACGCGTGCCAGCCCGTGTGCAGGACCAGCCAGGCCATGAGCCCGTAGCCCGCCTGCCCCGGGTACCCGCCGTTGCTCGTCGCGAGGTCCGCGAGCCACTGCTCGTGCGTGACCAGGGGCGTGAACGTGTCCACGTACGGGACGCGGCGCCGGTTGGCCACGTCCGCGAACGCCGCGGAGAGCTCGGCGACCCGGTCGTTGTCCTCGGGCCGGCCGGGCGGCGGCCCGACGACGAACGTGGGCAGACGACGGTGCTCGGCCACGTCCAGGACGTTCGCCAGGTTGAGCCGCGACCGCGCCACCGACAGGCCCGCGTCGAGGTCGTGACGACCCAGGGCGAGGACGAGCCGGTTGTCGGCCTCGGGGTCGTGGTCGAAGCGCCTGCTCGTCTCGGCGTCCCAGCGCTGGCTCATCGCCGTCGTCGTCTCGCCCGGGATCGCGAGAGGGAAGACCATCGCCGTCCCCGGGAAACGGGTGCGCGCGACCACACGCCCGGCCCAACCGAGGCCCTTGGCGTCGCCGACACCCGCGCTCAGCTCGTCGCCGACCACGCAGATCCGTACTTCAGGTTCTCCCACGGTGATGTGCTCCTCGTTCGCTCGCGCACCATTGTCCGTCACGACAAGGCTCCCGTGCGGGATGTCCGGCCGGTCCGGCGCCACCCGGACCGGGAATCGTCGACCTCACCCTCGCGCGGGCAGGGCCAGGGGGAGAGAGGCGCGCCGGCGCCGGGCCGGACAGGACGTGACCGGCGCCACGCCCCGTCAGAGGAGCGTCGCACCCCAGACGGCGTCGTGCGAGGCGCCCGGAGCCAGGCGCACGAGGCGCTCGCCCGTCCGGAACGCGTCCGCGATGCAGGTCATGGGCTCGGCCGCGACCCCCGTGCGCCGGTAGCCGGCCGCCGAGACGTGGTCGCCCGTGCACACCTGCCACGTGTCCATCGAGGAGTCCATCCACACCGCGGCCGTGCGGCCGTCGGGAGCTGCCAGGCGCATCCAGGACAGCCCGTCCTCGTCCCGCAGGACGTCGACGTACGCGTCGTCGAGGTCGATGCCTGCGAGCAGTCGGGGCTCACGCAGGTCGAAGTCACCCGCGGCAGGCTCGGTGCCCGTGGGCAGCAACCGCTCGTCCGTCGTGACACGGGTGCGTGCGTCGAGGCGCAGCGTGCACTCGTCGACCGTCGCGGTGCCCGGCGACAGCCAGGGATGGAACCCGACGCCGTAGGGGGCGTCGGACGCGCCCACGTTCGTCGTACGGGCCGTGACGCGCAGCCCCGCGTCGCTCAGTGCGTACGTGACACGCGCCAGGAGGTCGAACGGGTAGCCGGGCGTCGGGACGAGGTGCAGCTCGAAGGTCACGGCCGAGGTCGACTGCGCGACGACGTCCCAGCGTTCCCAGCACACCAGACCGTGGATGGCCGTGCTCCTGGGCACCTCGGTGATCGGGAGCTGGTGGTCCGCACCGTCGAACGTGTACCGCCCGTCGCGCAGCCGGTTGGGCCAGGGGAGCAGCACCGCGCCGTGCGACGCGGGAGCGATCTCGTCCTCGGCGAAGGGCGTGAAGACGTCGCGCCCCCCGACGGAGTACTCGCGGACGGTCGCACCGACCGCCGTGAGCGTGGCACGGTGGTTCCCGTGCTCGATGCGGATCTGGACGCCGGACGGTGCATGGATGTTCACGTGCACACGCTACTGGGTGCGGAACTCCCCACGAGCAGGGACAGTAGAACCCGGTCGTGCCGCCCTCCCGGGCGCACGGCCCAGCGACGCACCGTCCCCGACACTGCCGGGGACGGGAGCACCACCCGCAGGACGAGGAGGAACACATGGAACGACGAGTGCTCGGACGCACCGGACGACTGGTCTCGGTCGTCGGGCTCGGCACCTGGCAGCTCGGGGCGGACTGGGGCGAGGTCAGCGAGGCCGACGCCCGCACCGTGCTCGACGCCTCCGCCGAGTCCGGCGTGACCTTCTTCGACACGGCCGACGTCTACGGCGACGGCCGCAGCGAGGAGATCATCGGGTCCTACCTCGCGGACAACCCTGGCGCGGGCATCACGGTCGCGACCAAGATGGGCCGACGGGCCCCGCAGGAGCCCGCGAGCTACACGCTCGCGAACTTCCGCGAGTGGACGGACCGGTCGCGCCGCAACCTGCGCACCGAGCGCCTCGACCTCGTCCAGCTCCACTGCCCGCCGTCCTCGGTCGTCGACGACGACCAGGTGTACGACGCGCTCGACACGCTCGTGGCCGAGGGGTCGGTCGCGGCCTACGGCGTGAGCGTCGAGACCGTCGACGAGGCGCTCGCGGCCATCGCGCGCCCCGGCGTCGCGACCGTCCAGATCATCCTCAACGCGTTCCGGCTCAAGCCCCTCGACGAGGTGCTGCCCGCGGCTTCCGACGCGGGCGTCGGGATCATCGCTCGCGTCCCCCTGGCCTCGGGCCTGCTGTCCGGGAAGTACACGCGTGAGACGACCTTCGCCGAGAACGACCACCGGAGCTTCAACCGCGACGGTTCCGCGTTCGACGTCGGCGAGACCTTCTCCGGGGTCGACTTCGCCACCGGTCTCACGGCTGCGGGGGAGTTCACCGCGCTCGTGCACGACGTGCTCGGACCCGACGTGACCCCGGCCCAGGCCGCGATCGCCTGGATCTGGCAGCAGCCCGGTGTCTCGACCGTGATCCCCGGTGCCCGCAACGTCGAGCAGGCCCGCGCCAACGCCGAGGCCGGTTCGGCGGAGGTGCTCGGACCGCTGTTCGCGTCGGGTGTCCGGGAGATCTACGACCGGTACCTGCGGGAGCAGGTCCACGGCCGCTGGTAGGTGCCCTGGCCGCTGGTAGACGCCCCAGCCGGCCAGTGCGATCCACGACGAAGGCCGCCTCCCCGGACAGGGGGAGGC
>NZ_JBHUAD010000334.1:0-3107 GCF_042789955.1 Oerskovia sp. NPDC056781 | reverse complement strand
CGGCGAGCTCACGGTGACGGAAGGTGTAGTAGGTCACTGCGCGACGCCCGGCGGCTGGGGGACGCTCTGCGGCAGCAGGCTGCGCTGGAGGGTCTCGGCGGTCTGCCGCTGCTGCTGATACCACAGCGCGTGGTCGATGCACACCGCGGCGCGGGGAGCCAGTTCGACTCCCGGTCAGTGCCCGGGCTCTCGTGCTGCAGGTACAGGTCGAGCGACCCGTCCTCGCCGTACCGCAGGTCGTCGCGGTCACCGATCGCGAACCGGTCGAGGGCGTTCGCGACCTGGAACCCCTCGGCGTCGTACATCGTGACCGACCAGAAGGCCGCCGCAGGCGGGAGCTCGTCCGCGTCGAAGTGCAGCACGTAGTCGTGGTCCCCGTTGAGGGCCTGACCGTCCGCGTCGGTCGCGAGGAGCGGGTAGATCGCGTCCTCGACGGGGTTGGCCCCCAGCCCGACGAGCGTGACGACGGCCCGCTTGAGGTAGAAGTTCCCGTAGACGCCCATGGTGTCCCGGTAGAGCACCCATCCGTTGGCCACGGTCCCGAGCGTCGCCTGCGCCGTGGCCAGCAGCTCGCGGGCGCTCGCCGCCCCGGCCTCGATCTCCGCGATCTCGGCCTCGTCGAACTGCCCGGCGTCGAAGTCCTCTCCCGGGACGATGCCCAGCGCGCCGATGCGGGCGAGCACCGAGAAGTCGGTCAGGTGCGGCGGGTTCGTGTCGAGGAGCCTGGTCGCGTACGTGAAGAAGTCCACCGCGCTGAGGGAGTCGACCAGGTGCAGCGGCTCGGTCCGCGTGTCAGCGGTCGGGTCGATCACGAACGGCGGACGCTCCCCGAGCTCCCGCACCGACAGACCGTCCTGCACCGCGTGGACTGCCGGGTAGTCCGCGACGCCGTTGGTCTGGATGCGCCCGATGACCCACACCTGCGGGGTCGGCGCGACGATCAGCGCGGCGTCCTCCGGGAGGTCGTCGTAGAACTCCGTGAGGTCGCCCTCGTAGTCCGGTCCCACGATCAGGTAGTCGCCCGCGCCCGTCCCCGTGGTCCGCTTGCCGATCGTCGCGAAGACCTCGGTCCACATGTCCAGCAGGGGCAGCATGTAGTAGCGGTCGTCGGTGTCGGGGACGTGGAGCAGCACGGGACCGTCGGTCAGGTCGAGCCACAGGTTCGCGTACAGCGTGTCGAAGTTGGGGCGGACCACGGCGCGGAAGTCCGCGGGCGGGAACTCCCGCAGGTGGTGGAACACGTTGGGCGGCCCGAACCCGGGCCGGACCCCGGCCGCCAGGTTCGTGGCCTGGCGCCGGCTGACGTCCATGGTCACGAGCGGGTAGAGGTACACGTACGCCTCGTGGCTCAGCGTGCGCAGGTCGTTCGACAGGGTTCCCATGACGCTCCGTCCGTCCGCGCCGTGCGTCGGCGCACTCGTGGCTCAACGTATCCACGAGGAGCGGGCGGTGCGCGTCGAGCGCGGCGTGCCGGGGCCGGGCCGGCGCCGCGACCGGTGGCCGGGCACCAGCAGACCGCCCGACGGCGAGCCGTCCGCTGGGCGGTCCGGCGCTGCCCGGGCGCGCCACGGGTGGGAGGATCGACGGATGACCGACGACGCCGCGACCGCCCTGCCCCCGGTCCTCACCGAGATCCGCGACGACTTCCTCGCGCTCGGCGAGCGCGACCGCCTCCAGCTCCTCCTCGAGTTCTCGCGCGAGCTCCCGGACCTGCCCGCGCGCTACCAGAACGCCCCCGGGCTGCTCGAGCGCGTCGAGGAGTGCCAGTCGCCGGTGCGCGCGTTCGCCGAGGTCGAGGAGGACGGGGTCCACCTGTACGCGACGGCCCCCGCCGAGGCCCCGACAACGCGCGGTTTCGCGTCGATCCTGGCGCAGGGGCTCGACGGGCTGACGCCCGAGCAGGCGCTCGCGGTGCCCGACGACTACCCGTTCATGATCGGGCTGACGAATGCCGTGAGCCCCCTGCGGCTCAACGGCATGACGGGCATCCTGCTGCGCGCCAAGCGGCAGATCCGCGAGCAGCTCGCGGCGGGCTGAGGGCCCTCAGCCTCGGTCGTCGGCCTGCGCGTCGAAGCGCTCGCGGTGCCCCTGGATCTCCTCGGTGTTCTCCATGGCCCACTCCACGAGGGCCAGGACCGGCGGTAGCAGCGTGCGGCCCAGGTCGGTGAGCTCGTAGTCGACGCGCGGCGGGACGACCGCGTGGACCGTCCGGCTCACGAGCCCGTCGCGCTCGAGCTGGCGCAGGTTGAGCGTGAGCATGCGCTGGGAGATCCCGCTGATGCCGTGCAGCAGCTCGGTGAAGCGCAGCGGCCCGCTCGAGAGAGTGCCCAGGATGAGGGCGCTCCACTTGTCCCCGACCCTGTCCAGGACGCGCCGGACCTCGCTGCTCGCGTGGTCGGCACCGCAGCCGCCTCCGTCGGGGACGCGCACGTGGGTGTCGGGAGCCTGCGACGGGTGGGTACCGCTGGCGGCGGCGGACATGGGTTCTCCGTTCCGGACCCACCGGGAACACCGGTGTGCCTTTTGTAGACCTCCATCAGGTTACCGATGATGTCCTCCGGCACAAAAGGTGACCGACCCTACGGACGGTTACCGGACATCCTCTTCCGCGCACACGCCACGACATGGCGATCGCGCCACGACCTCGAAGGAAACCCTATGAACGTCGCCCTCTGGATCGCCGCAGGACTGCTCGCCGTCGCCTTCGCCGGTGCAGGCTTCATGAAGCTCACGACCCCGGCCGGCAAGCTCATGGAGCAGATGCGATGGGTCACGCCGGGACGCCTCACGGCCGTCCGCGCGCTCGGGGCGCTCGAGATCCTCGGCGCGATCGGCCTGATCCTGCCGCTCGTGACCGGCATCGCGCCGATCCTCACCCCGATCGCGGCCGTCGGCCTCGCGGTCACGCAGATCGGCGCCATCCCGCTGCACGTCCGCCTCGGGGAGAAGCAGTCCGTGCCGGTCAACACCGTCCTGCTGCTGCTCGCAGCGTTCGTCGCCGTGGGGCGCTTCGCCGGCTGGGGCGCGTGACGCCGTCGGGCCGCTGAGAAGCGCGTCGAGGACGACGGATCGCGGGAACGGCACGGCCCACGAGGCGGTGGCGATCC
>NZ_JBHUAD010000333.1:0-3133 GCF_042789955.1 Oerskovia sp. NPDC056781 | reverse complement strand
CTGCCCGACGGCGCCGCGTCAGAGGGCGATCGGGCCACCCCTGGGGGCGTCGATCGAGATCTCGGCGTACGCCGCGGCGAGCAGCGCCGGGTCCGGGCCCTCGAGGCGCCCGGGCTTGGCCAGCCCGTCGAGCACGACGAAGCGCAGCATGTCGCCGCGCGACTTCTTGTCGCGGCGCATCGCGGACAGGAGCTGCTCCCAGCGGTCGCCGCGGTAGGTCAGCGGCAGGCCGAGGCTGCCGAGGATCGCACGGTGGCGGTCCACGGTCTCGTCGTCGAGGCGACCGGCGAGACGCGCGAGCTCGGCCGCGAAGACCATCCCGACCGACACCGCCGCGCCGTGACGCCACGCGTAGCGCTCGGTGAGCTCGACCGCGTGCCCCAGGGTGTGCCCGTAGTTGAGGATCTCGCGCAGGCCGGCCTCCTTGAGGTCCTCGCCCACGACGCGCGCCTTGACCGCGACGGAACGCTCGATGAGCTCGACGACCACGGCCCACGTCGAGGCGGGCACCTCGGCCCCGCCCCACGCCTTGAGCTCGTCGACGTTCTCCTCGACGAGCTCGAGGATGCGCGGGTCGGCGATGAAGCCGGTCTTGACGATCTCCGCGAGCCCGGCCACGAAGTCGAACTTGGGCAGCGACTCGAGGGCCGCGACGTCGCACAGGACACCCGCGGGCGGGTGGAAGGCGCCCACGAGGTTCTTGCCCTCGGCCGTGTTGATGCCCGTCTTACCGCCCACGGCAGCATCGACCATGGCGAGCAGCGTCGTCGGGACGTGCACGACCTTGATGCCGCGCAGCCACGTCGCGGCGACGAAGCCCGCGAGGTCGGTCGTGGCGCCGCCGCCGACCGAGACGATCGCGTCGCTGCGCGTGAAGTCGGCCTGACCGAGCACCTGCCACAGGAACGCCGCAACCTGCGCGGTCTTGGCCTCCTCGGCGTCCGGGACCTCGGCGATGTACGCCTCGTAGCCGACCGCGAGCAGGTCCTCGCGCACCGTGTCCGCGGACGTCGCGAGCGCGGACGGGTGGATCACGAGGACGCGGCGGACGTCCGGCCCCAGCATCGAGGGCAGCTCGCCGAGCAGGTGACGCCCGATGAGCACGTCGTAGGGCTGGGCACCCTCGACCCGCACGCGGGCCGGGGTCGCCGGTGCGGTGGTGGTCGAGTCGTCGCGGGACGGCCCGTCGGTGCCGGTCGTCTGCTGGTCGTTCACTGCTCGCTCCTCGTCTGGTCGGCCGCGGCGTCCTGGGACGTGCCGCCGAGTGCTGCTTCGATCTCCCCGGCCACCTGGCGGGGGGTGCGCGCGTCCGTCACGACCCGCACCGTGGCGAGCCGCTCGTAGACCGGACGACGCTGCTCCATGAGCGCCTGCCACCTGGCCCGGGGGTTGCCGAGCAGCAGGGGCCGCGCCTGGTTGAACCCGACCCGCGGGCCCGCGTGGGCCAGGGAGACGTCGAGGAAGACCACTGTCCCCCCCGCGGCCGAGTAGGCCTCGAGCGCGACCTGGGAGTGCTCGTCGAGGACGGCGCCGCCGCCCAGGGCGAGGACGCCCTCGTGGACCGCGAGCGCCTGAGTCACGGCCTCGCGCTCCAGGGCGCGGAAGTGCGGCTCGCCGTCCTCGAGGAAGACGTCGGCGACGGTCTTTCCCGCGAGGACCTCCACGTCGGTGTCGGTGTCGCGCGCTGGGAGGCCCAGGCGCTCCGACAGGACGTTCGCGACCGTGGACTTGCCGCTGCCGGGAGGGCCGATGAGGACGACGCGTGGGCCGCTGCTCGTGGTCATCTCAGCGCAGCAGCTCGGGGACGGACGCCAGGTAGCCCTCGACGTTGCGGCGGACCTCGGAGACCGAGTCCCCGCCGAACTTCTCCAGGACGGCCTCGGCGAGGACGAGCGCGACCATCGCCTCGGCGACGACGGCGGCGGGCGGCACGGCGCACACGTCCGAGCGCTGGTGCTGGGCCTTGGCGGGCTCGCCCGTCGCGACGTCGACCGTCGCGAGCGCGCGCGGCACCGTGGAGATGGGCTTCATGGCCGCACGCACGCGCAGCACCTCGCCGTTGGACATGCCGCCCTCGACGCCGCCCGCGCGGTTGCTCAGGCGGTGCAGGTGCCCGTCCTCGCCGCGCACGATCTCGTCGTGGGCCTGCGAGCCGCGGCGGCGCGCGGTGCGGAAGCCGTCGCCGACCTCGACGCCCTTGATGGCCTGGATGCCCATGAGGACGGCCGCGAGGCGTGCGTCGAGCCGCCGGTCGGACTGCACGTAGGTGCCCAGCCCGGACGGGACGCCGTACGCCAGGACCTCGACCACGCCGCCCAGGGTGTCGCCGTCCTTGTGGCACTCGTCGATCTCGGCGACCATCGCCGCGGAGCTCGCGGGGTCGAAGCAGCGCACCGGGTCCGCGTCGAGGCGCGCGACGTCGTCGGGCTGCGGGAGTGCCGCGTCCTCGGGGACGTCGACCGTGCCGATGCCCACGACGTGCGAGACGAGGCGGATCCCGACGGCCTGCTCGAGGAACTTGGCGGCGGCCACCCCGAGCGCGACACGGGTCGCGGTCTCGCGCGCCGACGCGCGCTCCAGGACGGGGCGGGCGTCGTCGAACGCGTACTTGCGCATCCCGACGAGGTCCGCGTGCCCGGGACGCGGGCGCGTCAGGGGGCGGTTGCGGGCGATCTCCCGCACGTCGCCGGTCCCGGCGTCGACCTGCAGCGCCTCGGCGGGCACCGGGTCCGCGCTCATGACGTCGACCCACTTGGGCCACTCGGTGTTGCCGATCTCGATCGCGAGCGGGCCGCCCTGCGTCAGGCCCAGGCGCAGCCCCGCGAGGATGCGAACCTCGTCCTGCTCGAACTTCATGCGCGCACCACGCCCGTACCCGAGGCGGCGGCGCGCGAGCGCGTCCTGCACGTCCTTCGTCACGAGCTCGACCCCTGCGGGCAGCCCTTCCAGGATGCCGACCAGCGCCGGACCGTGCGACTCACCCGATGTCAACCAACGAAGCATGAGCAGAATCCTCCCACGTCACCCGACACGTCCCCGAACCCGACCGCAGTGCGGACCGCCCCGTGGGGCGGACGGGCGCGCGGGGTCTCGGCCGGGCGCACGGGCCGCACCTGGACAGCCTGTGGAGGAC
>NZ_JBHUAD010000332.1:0-3136 GCF_042789955.1 Oerskovia sp. NPDC056781 | reverse complement strand
CCTCTGCACGGGATGCGGGGCGTGGCCCCGCGGTGCGGCACGCCTCAGCGCGCCGCGAAGATCACTTGGTGACGGCCTTCTTCAGGAGGCTGCCGGCGCTGATCTTGACACCGAAGCCAGCGGGGATCTGGATCTCCTCGCCGGTGCGGGGGTTGCGGCCCGTGCGAGCGGCACGCTCGACACGCTCGACGGAGAGGAGGCCGGTGACCTTGACGGCCTCGCCCTTGCCGAGCGACTCGACGAGGACTTCCTGGAACGCGTTGAGGGCGTTCTCGGCCTGAGCCTTGGTGAGGTCGGACTTTGCGGCGATGGCCGAGACGAGCTCAGACTTGTTGAGCGACATGCGGATCCCTTCATCGGTTCACGCCCCGCGGTGGGCACCGCGAGACGTTGAGGTCTCAGTTTGCCAGCCCTGAGGCGGGACTTCGTGGACAACACTAAGGAATCTACGGGGTTCTGCGCGCGTTTCCGCGCCGAAACGGTTCCTCTGAGCGCAGAATCTTGTCCGATCCGCGCCGAATGTGACCTACTGGGCGCCTCCCGACCCCTCCGGGCGCCCTCCCGGAACGCGCGACGAGCCGCCCACCCCGCAGGGTGGACGGCTCGTCGGAGGCCTCGGCTCGCGGCCCGAGCGAGGGCGGTTCAGCGCCCGTCGCTCTTCGCCGCGCCTCCCGTGGCGCCCTTGCCGTAGCGCTGACGGAACTTCTCGACACGCCCGGCGGTGTCGACGACGCGCGCGGTGCCCGTGTAGAACGGGTGGCTCGCGCTCGAGATGTCGACGTCGACCACCGGGTAGGTGTTGCCGTCCGTCCACACGATCGTCTTGTCCGGGCGACCCGGACCGGACGCCGGGCTCCCGGCGAGCGTGGACCGGGTCAGGAACGCGAAGTCGGCCGAGATGTCGCGGAACACGACCGGCCCGTACTCGGGGTGGATGTCCTTCTTCATGGGTGCTCCTCTACGTGTCTCGACTACCAGCTGGACTTGGTGACGCCCGGGAGCTCGCCGCGGTGCGCCATGTCGCGCAGCCTGATGCGGGAGAGCCCGAAGCGCCGGTTGTACGCGCGCGGACGACCGTCGACGACGTCGCGGTTGCGCAGGCGGGTCGCGCTCGCGTCGCGTGGCTGCTTGCGCAGCTCGGTCGAGGCGGCCTCCTTCTCGGCGTCCGAGGCACTGGGCGACGCGATGATCCTCTTGAGCTCGGCGCGCCGCTCGGCGTACCGGGCGACGATCACCTCGCGCTGGGCGTTGCGTGCGATCTTGGACTTCTTGGCCATGCGGCTCCCCTTACCGTTCCTCGCGGAACGCGACGTGCCGTCGCGCCACCGGGTCGTACTTGAGCAGGGTCAGCCGGTCCGGGTCGTTGCGGCGGTTCTTGCGGGTCACGTAGGTGTACCCGGTCCCTGCGGTCGAACGCATCCTGACCACGGGGCGCAGCGCGGTGCGTGCTGCCATCAGACCTTCTCCCCTCGAGCGATGATTCCGGCGACGACCGCGTCGATCCCTCGACGGTCGATCGTCCTGATCCCCTGGGCGCTCACTCTCAGCCTGACATGCCGGCCCAGGGACGGCACCCAGTAGCGCTTGTGCTGGATGTTGGGGTCGAAGCGTCGCTTGGTCCGCACGTGCGAGTGCGAGATCGAGTGGCCGAACCCCGGCGAGGTGCCGAGCACCTGGCAGACGGCGGACATGACGAACTTCCTTTCGGTGGGTCGCGGAGACCCGACACTAGTTATTGAGAACCATTCTCGTCAAGGGGGTATGCTCCCGACTGATGAGAACCGTTCTCTGTAGAGGTGGAGCGTCCGCATGCCCGCAGATATTCCCGGGACCCCCCGCACGTCCGGGACCCACGTCCCGCTCAGCGTGCTCACCACGATCGACCCCGTGCTGCGCGATACCGCGGTCTTCGGGCTCGTGACCGACTCGCCGCGGTCGGTCGCGCTGCGCCACGACATCCACGCCGAGGACGGCACGCTGCGGCGCCTGGTCGTGGACGCGACGGGCGTCGTCGAGGACACGCTCGTCGACCTCGAGCACGCGTGCCTGTCGTGCGCGGTCCGCGAGGACGCGATCCCCACTCTCCACGAGCTCGCGCACGACGGGCGCTGGGACCAGGTCCTCCTCGCACTGCCCGTGTCCGCCGAGCCCCTGCCCGTCGTGCGCGCCCTCGACGCCGCTGCCCGCCCCGGCAGCACGCTCGACGGGCTGCGGCTCGCCACGGTCCTCACGGTCGTCGACCTCGCCGCGGTCGAGACCGACCTCCTCGACGACGACCTCCTCGAGGAGCGCGGGCTCGCGCTCACGCCCACGGACCACCGCTCGGTCGGCGAGGTGCTCGCCGCGCAGGTCGAGCACGCCGACCTCGTCGTCACGACCGGCGCCCCGCCCGCACCCGACCTCGGTGCGTCACCGGCAAGCCCGGGCATGCCCGGCTCCCCCGGGCTGCCGGTTCCGCCCAGCACGCCCGACGACGCCACCCGCCCGGGCGGGCACGCGGCGGTCCAGGCCGCGTGGGACCGGCGCCGCGCGAGCGCACGTACCGGATCGGGGCTCGTGGACCGCCTGCGCGCGGACGCCTCGACGCGGGTCGACGGCCTCGAGCGGCTCTGCTTCGCCGACCTGTCCGCGGCCTCGCACGACGCGACCGTCGCCGAACGACGCGCGCACCCGCTCGGGGTGCGCGCCGTCGTCGGGCAGGACGACGCGACCGGGACCTGGACCCTCGAGCTCGCGTCCGACCTGCCCTTCGACCCCGAGCGTCTCCTCCACCAGGTCCGCCGACTGGGCACCGGGCGCCTGCGCAGCCGCGGCGTGTTCTGGGTGCCCAACCGGCCCGACTCGATGTGCGCGTGGGACGGCGCGGGTGGTCAGCTCAGCATCGGGGCGGTCGGGACGTGGGACGACACCGCGCCCCGCACGCGGCTCGTCCTCACGGGCGCGGCCGACTCGGCCGACGACCGCGTGGCGCTCGTCGCCGCGTTCGACGAGATCCTCGCGACGCGCGAGGAGGTCGCCGACGGCGGCCTGCGGTGGCTCGGCCGCGAGGACGTGCTCGCTCCGTGGCTCGGGGAGCGTAGCGACGCCGTGTGACACGTGTCGCAGGACGAGAGGACGCCCCGGGACTCCTGAAGAG
>NZ_JBHUAD010000331.1:0-3141 GCF_042789955.1 Oerskovia sp. NPDC056781 | reverse complement strand
CGGCCGACCCCAGCCCCACGAGGAGCTGCGTGCCGGCCAGGACGTGGGCGGCGCTGAGCCGGCGCAGCGAGTCGTCCTCGTCGGCCGTGGCGCCGCTCACGACGCCTCGCCGGGCGATGAGACGCAGCACGCCGAGCAGGCCGAGGGTGATGACGCCCAGCACGCCGAGCAGCGGCCCGGCGTAGGGCCAGCCGGGGTACGGGCCGGAGGAACCGGTGACCCACCCGTCGACCGTGATGAGGAGCGGCGCGTCGACCGAGCCTCCTCCCTCGCCCGCGGTGACCCCGAAGACCACGAGGGCCGCGGCCGTGACCGCCGCGGTCGCGAGGAAGAGGGGCAGTCGCCACTCGCCGAGGCCGTGGACGGTCCGTCGGGCGAGCGGGGCCGTGCGGACCGCGCCCTGGGGGCGGGGCCAGGCGAGCTCGCCGATCGCGCGGACGGCGAGGACCATGACGACGGCGATGAAGGGCGAGAGGGCGACGAGCAGGCCGGGGGTGGTCGTGACGCCGGTGAGGCCCGGGAGCGCTGCGGGCGAGACCACGTAGGCGATCAGGGACAGCGCGACGACGCCGGCGACGACGGACGTGGTCCGTTCGTGCCGGAGCGCTGCGTCGAGCACGGGGCGCGCGGGGTGGCGCCGGGACCGGACCGCGTTGGCCGCCGCCAGGACCAGGGCGGCGAGGGCGCCGAGCGCGGCGAGGGCGACGAGCGACAGACCGGTCATGTGGGCTCCTCCGAATGGATCAATGAATCAGAGTATTGACTCATTGGCCTCCGGTTGTCCACCCGGCCCCGCCGGACGGCCCCGCCGTGGGGACTACCCGTGACGGGTGATGCGACGCCGCCCGCACGCCGAGGACCGTGGGAGGACCAGTCCGACGGCCACAGGAGAGCACCATGAGCGACACCGCCCCGCCGACCGCCCCCGACACCGTGGTCCTCGTCCACGGCCTGTGGATGACGCCGCGCTCCTGGGAGCACTGGGTCCCGTACTACGAGGCCAAGGGCATGCGCGTGCTCACCCCCGGCTACCCGGGCTTCGAGATCGAGGTCGAGGCGTTGCGCGAGAACCCGGACGTGATCGCGAGGCTCACGGTCCCGGAGACCGTCGACCACCTCGCGGCCGTCATCGAGGGCCTCGACCGGCCGCCGATCATCATGGGCCACTCGTTCGGCGGCACCCTGACCCAGCTCCTGCTGGCTCGCGGCCTGGGGGCGTCGGCGGTCGCGATCAACGCGGCCCCGACCGAGGGTGTGCGGGTCAACCCGCCCTCGCAGATCAAGTCGCTCTTCCCGATCCTCAACAACCCTGCCAAGGCGCACCGAGCAGCCGGGTTCACGCCCGAGCAGTTCCACTACGCGTTCACCAACACGCTCTCGGCGGAGGAGTCCCTCGAGGTGTACGAGCGGTACCACATCCCGGCGCCCGGGAGCTGGGTGTGGGCCTACGGGCTCATCGCCAACTACAAGCCGGGCAAGCAGGAGACGTGGGTCGACTACGACGCCGACCGGGCCCCGCTCCTGTTCGTCACGGGCGGCGAGGACCACATCATGCCGCCCTCGGTGAACCGGTCGAACGCGCACAAGTACCACCGGTCGCCCGCCCTGACCGAGGTCCTCGACCTCGAGGGACGGTCGCACTGGACGTGCGCCGAGCCGGGCTGGGAGGCCGTGGCCGACGCCGCGCTCGACTGGGCTCTCGCCCACGCCCGGGCGCCCCAGGGAGCGGGGGATCCTGCCTGATCCCGGTCGCCGGGGCGCCCGCCCGAGCAGGCGACGGGTCCGCCTACCGCGGGACGGACGCTCCGCCGTCGGGCGTCCGCAGGGCGTGCGCGAGCTGACGACGAGACGTGACGCCGAGCTTCCGGAACGCCTTGCGCAGGTGGTAGTGCACCGTGTGGGTGCTGATGAACAGGCTCGCGGCGATCTCCGCGTTCGTCGCGCCCGTGACCGCCAGCTCGACCACGGTCTGCTCCTGCGCGGTCAGCCCCGTCGTGGGTCGGTCGCGCGGGGCGGGCGCGCGACCGGCGACGGCGCTCAGCTCGCGCCGGGCGCGTGCCGCGAACGGGTCGGCGCCCATGCGCTCGAACAGGTCGAGCGCGGTCGAGAGCGCGGCGGCGGCCTCGCGGCGCCGCCGTCTGCGGCGCAGCCACTCGCCGTGCAGCAGGTGCGCCCGGGCGAGGTCGGCGACGGACCGGGTCCGTGACAGGTGCCCGACGGCGTCGCGGAAGTGGGCGTCCGCCTCACCGTCGGACGCGAGCAGGGCCCGCGAGCGGGACAGCACGCCGAGGCCCCACGGCGCCCCGCTCGCGAGCGTGACGTCGGCGAGCCGGTCGAGCGCCCAGCGGGCGACGTCGTCGTGCCCGCTGCGGACCGCCGACTCCACGAGGTCCGGCAGGACGCGCGTCCCGACCTGCATGAACCCCTCGCGCGCGACGACGGACACCCCCTCGAAGGCGGCGGCGTGGTCGCCCGCGGCGAGATCGAGCAGCGCGCGCGCCGTCCGGGCCAGGCTCACTGCCCCGCCGATGCCGAGGTGGTCTGCGGCACGCTCGGCGTCGTCGATCCGGTCGCGCAGCGCGGGAGAGTCGGGGCCGTGCCAGGCGAGCAGCTCGACGTTGGCGAAGACGCGCGCCTGCTCGGGGCTCAGACCCACGGCCTCGCGCAGCTCGTGGACCTCGGCCAGCAGGCGCTCCGCCGAGTCGAGCTGTCCCATGACGGTCTCGCACAGCGACAGGACCCACAGCACCGAGTCGAGGGTCGGGAGGGCGCCCGCGGCGCGGGACTGCGCGGCGGCCTGCCGCAGGAGAGCGTCCCGGGCCGCGTCGTCCCACAGCGCGGTCGTCGCGGCGACGGCCAGGAGGCCGTGCCGCCGGAAGGTCTCCGACGACGTCGCGCCCGGCTCGCGCATCGCCTCGACCGCGGCTCGGAGCGCCGGGACGCACCGCGCGTCGGGCGTGGTCGCCAGCGCGGACAACGCGCTCAGGAGCGTCGGGGCGAGGTCGTCGGGCCGGTCGCCGGTCGCCGGGGCGAGGGCGCCCTCGTCGGCCCTGACGGCCCCCCTGGCACCGGTCGGCCCGGCCCCGCCCACGGCAGCCCCCACGCGGGCGAGGTCCGCCACGACCCCCTCTACCGCGGCCG
>NZ_JBHUAD010000330.1:0-3275 GCF_042789955.1 Oerskovia sp. NPDC056781 | reverse complement strand
GGTCGTCATCGAGCCGATGTCGACCCCACGCCCGTTCTCGGCGACGACTCAGCCCTTCGCGAGGCGCGTCAGCAGGAGCGCCTCGGCCAGCACGACCTTCTCGAGCTCACCGAGGTGCACCGACTCGTTCGCACCGTGCGCGCGCGAGTCGGGGTCCTCGACGCCCGTCACCAGGATGGCCGCGTCGGGGAAGACGTCGAGCAGATCAGCGATGAACGGGATCGAGCCGCCGATGCCGATGTCGACGGGCGCCGTGCCCCACGACGTCTCGAACGCCCAGCGCGCGGCCTGCATCGCCGACGAGTCGGTGGGCGCCTGGAACGGCTTGCCCGTCTCGCCGTCGCGCACCGTGACCTGCGCGCCGAACGGCGCGTTCGACTCGAGGTGCACGCGCAGCGCCGCGAGCGCGGCCGCCGGGTCCTGGCCGGGCGCGATGCGCAGCGAGATCTTGGCCGTCGCTCGCGGGGTCAGCGTGTTGGACGCGTGCGCGACGCTCGGCGCGTCGATCCCGATGACGGACAGCGCCGGCTTGGTCCACAGTCGACCTGTCAGCGTCCCTTCGCCCGCGAGGCGGACACCGTCGAGCACCGAGGAGTCCGCGCGGAAGTCCGCCTCCTCGTAGTCGACAGTCGGGTCCGGCGCGGAGACCAGGCCCTCGACCGCGACGTTGCCCTGCTCGTCGTGGAGCGTGGCGATCAGGCGCGAGAGCAGCGTGAGCGCGTCGAGCACCGGGCCGCCGAACATGCCCGAGTGCACCGCGTGGCCCAGCACCGCGACCTCGACGTCGCAGTCGACCAGGCCGCGCAGGCTCGTGGTCAGCCCCGGGACCCCGACCTTCCAGTTCGCGGAGTCCGCGACGACGATCACGTCGGCCGCGAGGAGGTCCTTGTGCTGGTTCAGGAACGGCAGGAAGCTCGGCGACCCGACCTCCTCCTCGCCCTCGACGAAGACCGTCACGCCGATCGGCAGGTCGCCCAGCGCGGACAGCGCCCGCAGCGCACCCACGTGAGCAACGATCCCGGCCTTGTCGTCGGCCGCACCACGACCGAACAGCCGACCGTCGACCTCGGTCGGGACGAACGGGTCCGTGTCCCACGCGGCCGCATCGCCCGGGGGCTGCACGTCGTGGTGCGCGTAGAGCAGGACCGTCGGGGCACCCTCCGGGGCCGGACGGCGCGCGACGACCGCAGGCGCACCGAGCGGACCTGCGACACCCGTCGCGTGCAGGATCTGCACCTCGGGCAGCCCCGCACCGCGCAGGAGCTCGGCCACGGCCTCGGCGCTCGCCGCGACGTGCGCCTGGTCGAACGCGGAGTTGGACACGGACGGGATGCGCACGAGCGCCTCGAGGTCCCCGCGCAGGGCGGGGAAGAGCTCGGCGACCCGGGCGCGCAGGTGAGCGACGTCGTCGGGCTCGGGAAGGGTGCTGGTTCCAGGTGTGCTGTTCACCCGGGCAACGCTACCCGCCGGTACGCCTCCGCTCCTGCCCACGACCCGTGACGAGGCAGCCCCCGTCCTCGACTACGCTGGACCTGTGTTCTCACGCAACAAGTCCTCCGCGCCCTCGTCGAACGACGCCCCCGATCCCGTTGCCGCCGCAGCCGAGATCGAGAAGGCCGGCAAGGGCAGGCCGACGCCCAAGCGCAAGGTCGCCGAGGCCGCCAACAAGCGCCCGCTGGTGCCCTCGGACCGCAAGTCCGCGGCCAAGACCGCGCGCCAGCAGCAGCGTGACACACGCGACCGCCAGTTCCAGGCGATGCAGACGGGCGACGAGCGCTACATGCCCGCCCGCGACAAGGGCCCGGTCAAGCGCTACGTCCGCGACTACGTGGACGCCCGCTGGAACCTGGGCGAGTTCTTCCTGCCCATCGCCCTGGTGTTCATCGTCCTGACGTTCGTGTTCTCCCAGAACCTGAACATGGCCACGATCATCATCTTCGTGCTCTACGGGATCGTGCTCGTCACGATCATCGACGCGTTCATCATGTGGCGCTCGCTCAAGAAGCGCCTGGTCGCGAAGTTCGGGCCGGACTCCCCCAAGGGCAACGCGATGTACGCCGTGATGCGCGCCTTCCAGCTGCGCCGCGCACGCCTGCCCAAGCCCATGCACAAGAAGCACGGCACCTTCCCGGCGTAGCTCGCGTCCGGTCCGTCGGGCGGACCGCAGTTCCCCGAGGTGCCCCGGGCAACTTAGTGTTGTCCCCATGCCCAACTACCGCTTCCTCGGCAACTCCGGCCTCAAGATCTCCGAGATCACCTACGGCAACTGGCTCACCCACGGCTCGCAGGTCGAGAACGACGTCGCGACCCAGTGCGTCCACGCGGCTCTCGACGCAGGCATCACCACGTTCGACACCGCCGACGTCTACGCGAACACCAAGGCCGAGCAGGTCCTCGGCGACGCCCTCAAGGGACAGCGCCGCGAGTCCCTCGAGATCTTCACCAAGGTGTACTGGCCCACGGGCCCCGGCGGTGCCAACGACTCGGGCCTGTCCCGCAAGCACGTCATGGAGTCGATCAACGGCTCGCTGACGCGTCTCGGCACCGACTACGTCGACCTCTACCAGGCGCACCGCTTCGACCAGTCGACCCCGCTCGAGGAGACGATGCAGGCGTTCGCCGACATCGTGCGCCAGGGCAAGGCCCTCTACATCGGCGTGAGCGAGTGGACCGCGGACCAGATCCGCGCGGGCCACGCCCTCTCGAAGGAGCTCGGCTTCCAGCTCATCTCCTCCCAGCCCCAGTACTCGATGCTGTGGCGCGTCATCGAGGACGAGGTCGTCCCGACCTCGCGCGAGCTGGGCCTGTCCCAGATCGTCTGGTCGCCCGTCGCCCAGGGAGTCCTGTCCGGCAAGTACCTGCCCGGCCAGCCCGCCCCTGCCGGGTCCCGCGCCACCGACGCCAACGGCTCGCGCTTCATCCAGCAGTTCATGACCGAGGACGTCCTCACGCGCGTCCAGCAGCTGGGCGCCGTCGCCGACGAGCTGGGCCTGACGCAGGCGCAGCTCGCGGTCGCATGGGTCCTGCAGAACGACAACGTCGCGGCTGCCCTCATCGGTGCCTCGCGCCCCGAGCAGGTCGCCGAGAACGTCAAGGCGTCCGGTGTGGTCATCCCCGCCGAGCTCATGGCGAAGATCGACGAGATCCTCGGCGACGTCGTCGAGCGTGACGCCGGCAAGACCGCAGCAGGAGCCCCCGGGCCCCGCTGAGCCCGTGTCACCGGCGCCTCACCGACAGGCTGAGGTCCTGGTGACCGACGTCGACGACCCCGGGTG
>NZ_JBHUAD010000329.1:0-3277 GCF_042789955.1 Oerskovia sp. NPDC056781 | reverse complement strand
GGGCTGGGACCGAGGGCGTCGCACACTCGTGCGGCGCCCTTCGTCGTGCCGCGACGCATGCTTGTGGTCGGTCCCACAGGCCTGTGCGGGCAGCGCGACCGCCCTTTCCTGCGACCCGGCACTAGGCTCGTCCCCGTGAACGACGCACCCATCGGCATCTTCGACTCGGGAGTCGGGGGCCTCACGGTCGCCCGCTCGATCCTCGACCAGCTGCCGAACGAGTCGCTGCTGTACATCGGTGACACGGCGAACAGCCCCTACGGGCCCAAGCCGCTCGCCGCGGTCCGGGCCATGGCGCTCTCGATCATGGACCAGCTGGTCGACGAGGGCGTGAAGATGCTCGTCATCGCGTGCAACACGGCGTCCTCCGCGGTCCTGCGCGACGCCCGGGAGCGGTACACGGCGCGCTACGGGCTGCCGGTCATCGAGGTGATCCTGCCCGCGGCCCGCCGCGCGGTCGCCGCGACGCGCACGGGCAACATCGGGGTGATCGGGACGCGCGCGACCGTCGAGTCCCGTGCGTACGACGACGCGTTCGCGGTGGCCCCCGGGCTGCGGCTCACCTCACAGGCGTGCCCGGAGTTCGTCCGCCTCGTCGAGGCCGGCGTGACGTCGGGGCCCGAGGTCCTCGAGATCGCGCACGAGTACCTGGCCCCGATCCGTGCGGCGGGTGTCGACACGCTGGTCCTGGGCTGCACGCACTACCCGCTCCTGACCGGCGCCATCTCCTACGTCATGGGCGAGGAGGTCACGCTCGTCTCGAGCGCCGAGGAGACCGCGAAGGACGTGTACCGCACGCTCGTCGCGCACGGGCTGGAGCGCTCGCGCGAGGCGGGCGCCCCCCAGCACCGGTTCCGGGCGACGGGCAGCGCCGAGCCGTTCGACCAGCTCGCGCGCCGCTTCCTCGGGCCCGAGGTCTCGCTCGTGGAGGCCGTCTGATGCGCCTGGTCGTCATCGGCTCCTCGGGTTCGTTCGCGGGTCCCGAGTCCCCGGCCTCCTCGTACCTCGTCCAGGTGCCCGACGACGTCTCACCGGACGGGCGCGAGTGGAACCTTCTGCTCGACATGGGCAACGGCGCGCTGGGCGCCCTGCAGCGGTTCGTCGACCCGCGCCGGCTCGACGCGATCGGGCTGTCCCACCTGCACCCTGACCACTTCGTCGACGTGTGCGGGCTGTACGTCTACCTCAAGTACCACCCGGACCGGGCGGCCGCTGCGGCCACGACGTCTGCCGCCGATGACGCACACGGCGCGGGGGCGCTGCCCGTCTGGGGGCCGTCGAACACGGCTGAGCGCATCGGAGCGGCCTACGGCCTCGAGGCGGGGGAGTCCATGGAGTCCCAGTTCGCGTTCAGGGCGTGGGAGCCGGGCCAGGTGGTCACCGTGGGGCCCCTGACGATCGAGCCCTTTCGGGTCTACCACCCGGTCGAGGCCTACGGGGTGCGGGTCACGGGTCCGTCGAGCCTGGTCCCGGGCGAGCGGGTCACGCTCGCCTACACGGGGGACACCGACGCGTGCGACGCCGTCGTCGAGCTCGCACGGGACGCCGATCTCCTGCTGGCCGAGGCCGCGTTCCAGGAAGGGCGGGACGACGCGGTCGACCGCGGCATCCACCTGACGGGCAGGCGTGCGGGCGAGGTCGCGACGGCGGCCGGTGCCCGGCGGCTGGTCCTCACGCACCTGCCGGCCTGGAACGACAAGCAGGCTGCTCGCGACGAGGCCACGGCGGTCTACGCCGGCCCGGTCGACCTCGCGGCGACGGGTCGGGTCTTCACGCTCTGAGGCCCGGATAGGCTGGCTCCATGACTTCAGCCTCCACCTCCCAGACCGTCCGCGCGGACGGTCGAACGCCCGACGAGCTCCGCCCCGTCACGATCACCCGGAACTGGCTCGACGCCGCCGAGGGCAGCGTGCTCGTCGAGTTCGGGCGCACGCGCGTGCTGTGCGCGGCCTCGTTCACCGAGGGCGTGCCGCGCTGGCGCAAGGGCTCGGGGCAGGGCTGGGTCACGGCCGAGTACTCGATGCTGCCGCGCGCGACCAGCACCCGCAGCGACCGGGAGTCCGTCAAGGGACGCATCGGCGGGCGCACGCACGAGATCTCGCGCCTCATCGGGCGCTCGTTGCGCGCGGTCATCGACGTCTCGGCGCTCGGTGAGAACACGATCGTGCTCGACTGCGACGTCCTGCAGGCCGACGGCGGCACGCGCACCGCGGCGATCACGGGCGCGTACGTCGCGCTCGCGGACGCGGTGACCTGGGGCAAGAAGCACGGGGCGATCAAGGGCGGCAAGAAGGTCCTCACGGACTCGGTCTCCGCGGTGAGCGTCGGCATCATCGACGGCACCCCCATGCTCGACCTGCCCTACGTCGAGGACGTGCGCGCGGACACCGACATGAACGTCGTGGTCACGGGATCGGGCGACTTCGTCGAGGTGCAGGGCACGGCCGAGCACGCGCCGTTCAACCGCACCGAGCTCGACGTGCTCCTGGACCTCGCCCTGCGCGGCACGTCCGAGCTCGCGATCATCCAGCAGCTCGCGCTCGACGAGGCGTCGCGGTGAGCGCCGCGTCCGGCGTGAGCGTCCCCGCGGGGGCCCGGCTCGTCCTGGCGACCCACAACGTGGGCAAGCTGGGCGAGCTCCGGGCGATCCTGGCCGCGCAGCCCGGCCTGGACCTGCCTGCGCAGGCCGTGGTCTCGGCGCGCGAGGTCGGTGCTCCGGAACCTGTCGAGGACGGCGTGACGTTCGCCGAGAACGCGCTCATCAAGGCCCGTGCCCTCGCTGCGGCGACCGGACTGCCGGCCGTGGCCGACGACTCGGGTCTCGCGGTCGACGTCCTGGGCGGTGCGCCGGGGATCTTCTCCGCACGTTGGTCCGGCCGGCACGGTGACGACCGGGCGAACCTCGACCTGCTGCTCGCGCAGCTCGGCGACGTCCCGGCGGAGCACCGCGCGGCGGCCTTCGTGTGCGCGGCGGCGCTCGTGACGCCCGACGGGGGAGAGTGGGTGCGCACGGGCGAGATGCGCGGCACGCTCCTGTCGGCCCCGCGCGGTGAGGGCGGCTTCGGCTACGACCCGATCCTCCTGCCCGACGGCGAGACCCGGTCCGCCGCCGAGCTGTCGGCCGAGGAGAAGAACGCGATCAGCCACCGCGGCCAGGCCTTCCGTGCACTCGCGCCGCTGGTCGTCGCGGTGCTGACCGGGACGGCGGTCGACGAACCCCAGGTCCAGCCGCTCGCCTGAGCGGCCGACGACGCCGGGGCGAGCGTGACCTCCGGGT
>NZ_JBHUAD010000328.1:0-3320 GCF_042789955.1 Oerskovia sp. NPDC056781 | reverse complement strand
CGCGGTCGTCTGCTGCTGGGTCGCGGGGGGGGGCGGCGGCGCCGCCCGGGCGGGCCCCCCCCCGCGCGGACGCGCGCGGCGGGCGGCGCGCCCCCGGCGCCCCCCCCCCCCCCCGGCGGGAGGGAGGGGGCACGGCCCGGAGGGAGGGCGGGAGAGGAGTGCGTGCCGGGCTCGGCGGAGCCGTGGGCGGGGGCGGCGGCCGAGGCCCCGACCGTCGCCGCGACAGGCTCGCGGTGGTCACTGTCGTGCGGTGCAGGCGTCGTCGCGGGGTCCCCCATGGGACGAGGGTCCCAGATTCGGCAGGGGTTGTCAGCCGGCTCTCTTGGGGGACCGCGCCGTCGCGCCGAGTGTGCAGTTCGGGTCGTCTGCGAGCGCCCGGGACCACCCGAACTGCACACTCGGCGACCAGGCCGCGCCCCCCGCCGAAGGCCGAGGGCGTCGAGGGCAAAGGGTCGAGGGCAGTGGGCCTCAGGCAGTCGCGCCGACGGGCGACGCGCTCGCCGACGGGTCGGCGGGCAGCTCGTGCAGCGCCGCGACGAGGGGAGCGAGCTCCTCGACCTGGCAGGCCTCGGTGAGCGCCTGCTCGAGAGCCGCGTCGTGCGTGGGCCGGGCCTGGCGCAGGAGCTGCTCGCCCTGCGGAGTGAGCTCGGTGTAGATGCCGCGGCGGTCGTCCTGGCACAGGATGCGCGTGAGGAGGCCGCGGTCCTCGAGGCGGTTGACGAGGCGGGTCGTGGCGCTGCTGCTCAGGGCCGCGGCGCGTGCGAGCTGCTGCATGCGCATGTGCCAGCCGTCCTGGCGCGAGAGCGCGTCGAGCACGGTGTACTCGACGACCGAGAGGCCGTGGTCGGCCTGGAGCGCGCGTTCGAGCGCGGCATCGAGGATGCCGTGCAGCGCGGCGAGCGTGCGCCAGCCCTGCGAGCGGATCTCGACGGCGTCGTCCCCGATGCCCATGCGTGCCTCCTGTGCCTGTCGTGACGTCGCTCTCAACTATACCGCTTGTGTGAACTACCAGCGCGTGCAACTATTTATAAGGCGCCTGCAACTACTGCACGCGCCGGTTGTTGCACACACGCTGCTACGCGAGGTGCCAGACACAGACAAGGAGCAGCGCATGCCGCTGGGTCTTCTCGCCCTCGCCGTCGGGGGCTTCGGGATCGGGCTCACCGAGTTCGTCATCATGGGTCTCCTGCCGGAGGTCGCAGGAGAGTTCGGTGTGACCGAGGCCGTCGCCGGCTACCTCATCTCGGGCTACGCGCTCGCGGTCGCGGTCGGAGCGATCGGCCTCACGGCCGCCGTGATCCGCCTCGATCGCAAGACGGTCCTCGGCAGCCTCATGATCCTCTTCATCGCCGGGAACCTGCTCTCGGCCCTCGCCCCCACCTACGAGCTGCTCCTCGGCGGGCGCATCCTCGCGGCCCTGTGCCACGGTGCGTTCTTCGGGATCGGCGCGGTCGTCGCAGCCGACATGGTCGCCCCGGCCAAGCGTGCGGGCGCCATCGCGACGATGTTCGCGGGCCTCACGACCGCCAACGTCCTGGGCGTACCGTTCGGCACGTTCCTCGGTCAGCAGTACGGCTGGCGCTCGACGTTCTGGGCCATCACGGTCATCGGCGTCGTCGCGCTCGTCGGGATCGTGGCGCTCGTGCCGTCCACGCGCCGGGCGTCCGGCGCGCACGGCGCTGCGGCGGCCGACCCCGCCTCGACGCCCCTCACGGTCGGCGACCCCGCCCGCCCGGCGGGAGCGGCGGCGTCGGGCACGCCGTCCCTGCGGACCGAGCTCGCGGCCTTCCGCAACCCGCAGGTCTGGTGGTCGATCCTCGTGACCGTGCTCGGGTTCGGCGGCATGTTCGGCGCGTTCACCTACATCGCCTTCACGGTCACCGAGGTCGGCTCGTTCGCGACCACGAGCGTGCCGTGGCTGCTCGTGCTGTTCGGCGTGGGGCTGTTCGTCGGCAACTACCTGGGCGGCAAGGCCGCGGACCGGCGCCTGACCGCGAGCCTGCTCGTGCTCCTCGGCGCGCTGACCGTGGTCCTCGCGGTCTTCGCGCTCACCGCGACAAGCCAGGTCATGACCCTGGTCTCGCTGTTCCTCATGGGGGCCTTCGGGTTCGCGACCGTGCCCGGCCTCCAGATGCGCATCATGGGCCACGCCCAGGCCGCCCCGACCATGGCGTCAGGTGCCAACATCGCCGCGTTCAACGTGGGCAACGCGCTCGGCGCGTGGATCGGCGGCCTGACCATCGCGGCCGGGCTCGGCTTCACCTCGCCCCTGTGGGCGGGCGCCGCACTGACGCTGCTCGCGGTCGTGGCGCTCGGCGTCGCGACGCTCCAGGAGCGTCGGTCCGCCCGCACGCCTGCCGAGGTGCCCGTGCCCGTCGCAGCCCACTGACCCACCCACCACCCTCAGGAGAGAACATGACCAGCACCACCACCGTCCCCGCGGTCGCCCTGCGCGGCGGGGCGAGCATCCCGCAGCTCGGCTTCGGCGTCTTCCAGGTGCCCGACGGCGAGACCGCCCAGGCCGTCTCGCTCGCCCTGGACGCGGGCTACCGCAGCATCGACACGGCCGCCGTCTACGGCAACGAGAAGGGGGTCGGCGCGGGCATCGCCGCGTCGGGCCTGCCGCGCGACGAGGTGTTCGTGACGAGCAAGCTGTGGATCGACGCGATGGCGCGCGAGGCCGTGCGTCCCGCGTTCGAGCAGAGCCTCGAGCGGCTCGGCCTCGACCGCCTCGACCTGTACCTGATCCACTGGCCCGTGCCCGGGGCCGGCCGCTTCGTCGAAGCCTGGGAGGAGCTCGTCGCGCTGCGCGACGCCGGGCTCGTCCGGGAGATCGGCGTCTCGAACTTCACGGCCGAGCACCTCGACGCGGTCGTCGCGGCCACGGGCGTGACACCGGCCGTGAACCAGGTCGAGCTGCACCCGGCGTTCTCGCAGCGGGCGCTGCGGGCTCACCACCGCGAGCTCGGGATCGTGACCGAGGCGTGGAGCCCGCTGGGCCAGGGCACGGTGCTGGGCAGCCCGGTCCTGGGTGGGATCGCCGACGCGCACGGCGTGACGCCTGCTCAGGTCGTGCTCCGCTGGCACCTCCAGGCCGGGACCGTCGCGATCCCCAAGTCCGTGACTCCCGCGCGCATCGCGTCGAACCTCGACGTGCTGGGCTTCGAGCTGTCGGCGGAGCAGGTCGCGGCGATCGACGGCCTCGATCGCGCCGACGGGCGCATCGGGCCGGACCCGGAGGAGTTCGAGGGCTGAGTTCGTCCCGGCCTCCGTCGAGTGTGCAGTTCGGGTCGTCGCAGGCCATCGGAGACGACCCGAAC
>NZ_JBHUAD010000327.1:0-3353 GCF_042789955.1 Oerskovia sp. NPDC056781 | reverse complement strand
ACCACGAACAGTGCGAACGCCACGACAGCGAGGGCCGCGAAGCTCGTGACCGCGGCCCAGGCCGGGTGCAGCGCGACCCCGAGAGCGAGCACGAGCGCGGCCCACGGGGCGGAGTCGCCCGCGGCGCGCGCGAGCCCGGTCCGAGCGCGGACCGCCGGTGCGGTCACCGCCGGCGCCGCTTCGCGCACCGCCTGGTGCGCGGGCTCCGGACCGGACGCCCTCGGTGCCGCCGGTCCCAGGTCCAGGCGGCCG
This sequence comes from Oerskovia sp. NPDC056781, assembly GCF_042789955.1. Classification (NCBI taxonomy): domain Bacteria; kingdom Bacillati; phylum Actinomycetota; class Actinomycetes; order Micrococcales; family Cellulomonadaceae; genus Oerskovia; species Oerskovia sp. NPDC056781. The sequence continues at coordinate 3,101 of NZ_JBHUAD010000327.1, read as the reverse complement.
ACCGCGAGCATCGCGAGCAGGAGGGCCGTGATGCCGACGAGCGCAGCCGTGGTCGCGGCGTCGTCGAGCGTCCCGACCTCGGCCAGGCGGTCCGTCGTGAACGACCACGTGGTACCGGCCGGCCGGATCGTCGAGACCGACACGAGCAGGCCCGTGAGCCCGTACGCCGCCGCGGGCAGCGCGGCGAGCCCGAGCACGGCCGACCCTCCGGCCACGAGCGCGGCGCGGGTCCGACGTTCGGCCCGGGCCCACGTCGCGACCCCGACCAGGACGGCTCCCGCGAGCAGCCCCGCGACGGGCGCGGTACCCAGCCAGGCGGGGTGGGAGCCGACGCCGAGGAGCACCCCCGCGAGGACCGTCGCCCCACCCGTCGCGCACCACCACACGCGCTGCCCCGTGAACCGGGCCAGCAGGCAGGCCGTGCCCGCGGCGAGCAGCACGAGCAGCGCGGCACCGCTCCAACCGGGGACCCCCAGGACCGGGGGCACGAGCATCGCCAGCACGACAGCGGCGGGGAACGTGAGGAACCGCACGACGTCGAGCACGGTCTGCTCGAGGGTCAGGGGCGACCCTAGCCGCTCGCGGGACCGCCGCAGGAGAGGCAGGTCGAGCACGGTCACGAGCGAGGCGGCCAGGAGGGCGACCGAGTAGGCGGCGAAGGTCGACGCGGTCAGGCCGTCGACCGCTCCGGCGAGGACCACGGGCACGACCGGGCTGAGGATCAGCCCGGCCGCGACCCAGCTCCGCATGCGGACCCGGTGGCCGGCGGCCAGGAGTCCGACGACCACCAGGAGCAGCAGGAAGCCGCGCATGAGCGCCGGGTCGGCCCCGCCCAGCAGGCGCGCGCTCACGACGAGCTCGACGTCGACGAGGAGCAGCACGACACCGAGCGCACCGATCGACTCGGCCGACGCGCCCATCCCGCGCGTCCGCAGGAACGCGGACGTCGCGAGCGCGAGGAGCGTCACGACGCCCGTGACGAGGGCGCGGACCGCGAGGTCGTCGGCGAGCGTGAAGAAGACGAACACGATCGTGGCGACGGCGAGCAGGCCCGCCCCGGCGCTCGCGAGGATGGGCTGGAGCCCGAGGCTCGACCGGGCCGGGGGTGCGACCTCGGTGCCCGCCCTGCCCACGGCGGTGGTCGGCGTGGCACCGCCGGCGCGCACGGCCGTCGGTGGCCGCGGAGCGGCGGGGCGCGGGCGGCCGGGGCCGACCGGGGCGGGCCCGACCGGGGCGGGCCCGGCCAGGGGCTCGCGGCCCGCCCCGCCCTCCGTGGCCACGGCCTCGCGGGTGGCGGCAGGGCCGCTGACGCTGCCCTCCACGGGGCGGGTACCTCGGTCCGTCGCGAGCACGCGCTCGTCGGCCGTGCGCAGCGCGCGCAGCGCCGAGGCCCGCCGTTCGAGCGCGAAGGCCGCCTCGCGCGACGCCCGCAGGACCTCGACGGCCCAGGGGCCGGTCAGGACCAGGCCGCAGTCACGACAACGGGTCGACGTCAGGACGGCTCCGCAGCCCGGGCAGGCGTGCTGGTCGCGAAGCCGCGACGTCGCGACCTCGACCCACTGTTCGCTCATGCGCACATCATGGCGAACTCCCAGGGTCGCTCACCGGACCCTCCCGTGGGGTGTCGGTGCGGATCAGGTGAAGGGCGTGCTCCGGGCGAGGTCGTCGGCCGGTCCGGTCGGTCCGGTCGGCTCGACGGACCCGTCCGGGGCGCCCGGCCCGGCAGGCTCTGTCGGCCCGGCAGGCTCGACGGGCGCCCTGGACGCGGCCGGCTCGCTCGGCACCGTCACGGCCGCGATGGCCGTGGTGAGCGGGATCGCGAGCACGAGCCCGATCGACCCGACCAGCGTCCGCACGACCTCCTCGGCGATCTCCCCCGACGTGAGGCTCGTGCCGAGGGCCTGGTCGGACAGCCAGACCGCCATGAGCAGGGGCAGGGCCGCGCCGACGTAGGCGAACGCGATGGTGTAGACGGTCGAGGCGATGTGGTCCCGGCCGATGCGCATGGCTCGCGTGAAGAGCTCGCGCCGCGACGCCCAGGGCGCGAGGGCGCGCAGCTCCCACACGGTCGAGGCCTGGGTGATGGTCACGTCGTTGAGCACGCCCATGCCCGCGAGGACGATGCCGCAGACCGCGATGCCCTGCAGGTCGATCCCGGGGGCGTAGGACGGGAGCCACAGCGCCTCCTCGGACGTGAGCCCGGTGATGTGCGAGGTCGACGCGCCCCACCATGCGAGGACCGCGGTGAGGACGAGGCCCACGAGGGTCCCGACCATCGCGGTCGAGGTCCGGACCGTGAACCCGTGCGCCACGTAGAGCACCACGAACATGACGGCCGACGACGTCACGAGCGCCACGTGGAGGACGTTCTGCCCGGCGAGGAGCGCGGGCAGCGTGAACTGCCCGATCGTCACGAGGGCGACCACGAGTCCTGCGAGCGCGGCCAGCCCGCGCAGCCTGGCGACCGCGAGCACGAGCGCCGCGTACGCGATCGCGAGCACGGCGATCGGTATCCCGCGCTCGAAGTCGAGGAACGCGTAGGGGGTGCTGCCGTCGCCCTCGGCCTGGGAGATGTAGAGCATCCGGAGGCGGTCGCCGACGTCGAAGCCGTGGTGGACGTACTCGGGCGGGGCCACGACCTCGGTCTCGGTGCCGTCGTCGAGGCGGACGGGCACGAGCCCGGTCTCGACCTCGGCCTCGCCCGTGACGACTCCGTGCACCACGTGGGTGCCCTGGGCGGTGAACGGGATCTGGTCCGGCAGGTCGGCGGCGCGGGGCCAGAGCGCGACGAGCCCGACGATCGTCAGGAGCAGCGCCGGCACGAGGATCGCCGCGAGGACGATCCTGACCCGCCGCGTCGCGGGCCGCGCCGGTCCGCTTCCGTGGGAGTGCCCGTGGGAGTGGTGGCTCATGACGCCCTTCGGATCAGCCGGTCGGGCGCACGCCCAGGAACCCACCCACCCTAGAGAATGAGAACGGTTATCGCTGCAAGCGACGCGCCGGGCCCACCCGCTTCGAGCCTGGCCCACCCCTTTCGACAGGGGACGACAGAGGCCCGGGGGGTCGGGCGGCTGCGGGCACACGGCCGAGAGACCGGGAGA
>NZ_JBHUAD010000326.1:0-3358 GCF_042789955.1 Oerskovia sp. NPDC056781 | reverse complement strand
CCCCGTGTTGTTGGTGTGCGCCGGGGGGGTCGTGGTGGGCTTCGTTTTGTTCGCCGTGGGTGCCTCCCCGCGTCGGGGGGGGCCGCCCGACCGGTAGGGGACCGGGAGGTGCTAGCGGGCGTCCGGTCCGGGAGCCCCGTGACCGTTCGCGCTCGGCTGCCCGTCGCGGGCGTCCGTGGCGCTGTTCGTGCCCCCGGTCGCGGCCGCGTCGAGCCGTTCGACGTCGAAGCGCACCAGGGCGATCTCCTCGGCGAGCGTCCGCGTCTCCTCCTCGAGCTCCGTGATCTCGACGCTGAGCTGGATGCACACGCCCAGCAGGACCATGAGGGCCAGCGCGAAGATGAGGTTGCTGGGGGTCTCGACGCCGACCACGGAGGCGACGGACTCCACCAGGTGCGGGAAGGCACCGAGGACGCAGACGCCGAGGGCGACGACGATCCAGGTCATGGCGTACTTCTCGCGGAGCCTCCTGCGGCGCAGCAGGACGACGAGGAAGACGACCAGCGCGACACAGCTGGCGAGGGCGAAGTAGTAGCCGCTCATGAGGACTGTCCAATCGGCTGACGGGTCGGCCGCGAGAGCGCGATCACCAGGGCGAGGACCGCTCGCCCGAGGAAGAGGGTTGCCTTGACAGGGTTGTGGGAGGGGGTCCCGCCCGCTCGCGGTCGCATCTCGACCCCGATCTGCCGGATGGTCAGTCCGGCGCGGGAGGCGATGACCATCGACTCGATGGTGTCGCCGAGGTACTCGGCCGGGTAGTCGACCGCGAACAGGGCGATCGCCCGCTTGTTCGAGGCCTTGAACCCGGAGGTCGTGTCGGTCAGCCGTGTACCGACCACCCGTGACAGGGAGGCCGAGAGCAGCTTCATCGCCCAGCGGCGCGGTCCTCGGGCGACGTAGTTGCCCTTGTCCGCGAAGCGTGCGCCGATCACGATGTCGGCGTTGTCGGTGGCCAGGGCCTCGACCACCCGCGCGACGTCGGCGGGGTCGTGCTGCCCGTCGCCGTCGACCTGGACCACGACGTCGTAGCCCCGGCGGGCCGCGAACTTGTAGCCGGCGCGCATGGCACCGCCGACCCCCAGGTTCACGGGCAGATCGAGCACCATCGTCCGTCCCCGTCGTGCAACGGCCGACGTCTGGTCCGTCGATCCGTCGTTGACGACGAGGTAGTCGGCCTGAGGGAGGGCTGCATGCAGCTCGTCGAGCACTCCGGGTAGGGCCTCTTGCTCGTTCCATGCTGGAACGACGATGAGAACGTCTGCTCTGCGGTCACTGGTCACCGGAGGATCTTAGCGTCGGAGCGTCCGGTGGCCCGTATCGGCGACCAAGTACGCTGGCACCGGCCCCGCCCTGGAGAGCTCCTGCGGTGAGGCGTCCTCCCTTCGACCCTGCTCCACGAGGTGCTCATGCATGTTCTGCTCGATGCGACCGCCGTCCCCGCCGACCGCGGAGGTGTCGGGCGCTACGTCGACGAGCTGGTGCCCGAGCTCGACACGGCCGAGCTCGACCTCACGCTCGTCGTCCAACGTCGCGACGTCGAGCACTACCGACGACTGGCTCCCCGCGCGAGGGTCGTCGCAGCTCCCGCGTGGACGTCCCGCCGCCCGGCGCGCCTGCTCTGGGAGCAGGTGGGGCTGCCCGCCCTCGTCCGACGGATCAGGCCCGACGTCGTGCACAGCCCGCACTACACGATGCCGCTGCTGACCCGGACCCCGGTGGTCGTCACGCTGCACGACGCGACCTTCTTCACCACCCCGGAGCTGCACCTGCGGTCCAAGGCGGTCTTCTTCCGGACGGCGATCCGGATCGCGGCCCGACGCGCGGCACGCCTGATCGTCCCGTCCCGCGCGACCCGTGACGAGGTCGTTCGTCTCGTCGGTGCCCGCCCCGAGAAGTTCACCGTCGCCTACCACGGCGTCGACCACGATCTCTTCCGTCCGACGAGCGTGGAGGAGCAGACCCGTGTCAAGGAGTCGCTCGGGCTGTCGGCGACCGCCTACGTCGGCTTCCTCGGCACGCTCGAGCCGCGCAAGAACGTGCCCGCGCTGATCCAGGGCTGGGTCGCGGCGTGCGAGGACCGGACGGACCCGCCCGTGCTCCTGCTGGCAGGCGGGCGAGGCTGGGACGAGAGGATCGACGCCGTGATCGACGAGGTCCCGGCTCACCTCACGGTCCGCCGGACCGGGTTCCTGCCGCTCGAGGACCTGCCGGCGTTCCTGGGCGGCGCCGTCGTGGTCGCCTACCCGAGCCTGGGTGAGGGCTTCGGCCTGCCGGTCCTGGAGGCGATGGCCTGTCGTGCGCCGGTGCTGACGACGAGGGAGCTGTCGCTCCCCGAGGTCGGTGGGGACGCGGTCGCGTACTGCGGCACGGACGCGGCCTCGATCGGCCGGGAGCTCGCCGCTCTGCTCGACGACCCCGAGCGGCGCGCGCGCCTGGCCGAGGCGGGGGCGGAGCGGGCTGCAGGATTCACGTGGGCCGTCGCTGCACGCCACCACGCGGAGACCTACGAGGCGGCCTCGGTGCGTTGATCGGCGTGCTGCGGGCCGCCGGTGGTCCGACCACCTGCGGCCCGCAGGTCGATCAGGACGAGCGCAGCGACTCGAGGTGCTCGTTGACCTGCTCCAGGGTCGGCAGCAGGCCCTGTGCCGCGGCCTCGCCCAGCCCGGGGGCCACGAGGTCCTTCTCCGAGAGCATCGGCGTCAGCGGGGAGCCGTCCCTGGCCGACGTCGGCCACTCGATGCCCACCTCCGGGTCGAGCGGGTGGATGCCGTGCTCGCGACCCGGGGAGTAGCCCGTCGAGCACAGGTATACCACGGTCGAGTCGTCCTCGAGCGAGAGGAAGGCGTGACCGAGCCCCTCGCCGAGGTAGATCGCCCGTCGGTCCGTGTCGTCGAGCAGGACGGAGTCCCACTGCCCGAAGGTCGGGGACCCGACACGGATGTCGACCACGACGTCGAGCACCGCGCCCTTGGGGCACGTGACGTACTTCGCCTGCCCCGGAGGGGTGTCGGCGAAGTGGATGCCACGGAGGACTCCCGCCGAGGACACCGACATGTTCGCCTGCTGGAGGTCGAGGCGGTGCCCGAGCGACTCCTCGAACTTCTCCGACTTGAACCACTCGAGGAACACCCCGCGAGGATCACCGAACTGCTTCGGCGTGATCTCCCAGGCTCCAGGGACGGACAGTTCGCGATACTCCACGGGACAGCTCCTTCAGCGGTTGCGGGCGGTGGACCGACATCCACCACGGCCAAGGGTCGAGTCTAGTGTCGTCGCCCCGGCGAGCCCGGGGCGTGGACGACGAAGGCCCGCCGTCGGGGGCCCGCGGGCCCGCGGGGGGGCGGGGGAGGGGCCCCCC
>NZ_JBHUAD010000325.1:0-3391 GCF_042789955.1 Oerskovia sp. NPDC056781 | reverse complement strand
CCCCTCTCCCGAGGGGGGCCCGCCTGGGCGTCGACGTGGGCAGCGTGCGTGTGGGGCTCGCCGCGAGCGACCCCGACGGCCTCATCGCGACCCCCGTCGAGACCCTTCCCCGGGACACGAAGACACTGCCCTCGGCCCCCGAGGACGCGGTGGTCACCTTCCCGAGCGACGTCGCGCGGATCGCGGCGGAAGTGGAGCAACGGGGTGCACGTGTGGTGTACGTCGGGCTTCCTCGGCACCTTTCCGGCGCGGAGGGTGCCGCCACCGCGGCCGCACGTGCGTACGCTGGACTGGTGGCACGTGCCGTCGCACCCGTCCCGGTGCACCTCGTCGACGAACGCATGACGACCGTGAGCGCCCACCAGGCGCTGCGGGCGTCGGGGCGCGCCGGACGCAAGCAGCGCTCTGTCGTCGACCAGGCGGCGGCAGTTATCATCCTCCAGACCGCTCTGGACCGCGAGCGGAGCGCGGGGGCGCGCGCCGGAGAGTACGTAGAACGTTGATCGTTGCGTCGTGGCAAGGACCGCCGCGCGCACACCCGTCAGGAGGCAGCCTCCCGTGACCGACCTATTCGACCGCCCACCGGTGCAGCAACAACCACCGTCGCGGGCGACCCGTTCGGGGAGCCGAGACCGTCGCGCCGCGAAGAAGCGCGCGCAGCGACGGCGTCGCCGCACCGTGATCGTGGTGCTCGCGCTGGTCCTGGTGGGCGGGGCCGGGTACTACCTGGTCAACAACGCCTCGAGCCTGCTGGGCTTCGAGAACCCCTTCAGCGCCTCGGACTACGAGGGGCAGGGGGTCGAGCCCGTCGACGTCACGATCGAGCCGCAGTCGACGGGCGCGGACATCGGGGAGACGCTCGTCGAGGCGGGCGTCGTGAAGTCGTCCGGCGCGTTCGTCAAGGCCTTCAAGGCGAACCCGGACGCAGGCAAGATCCAGCCCGGCAACTACACGCTGCTCACCGAGATGAAGGCGTCCGCCGCGATCACGTTGCTGCTCTCCAAGGAGAGCAAGAACGAGATGAAGCTGACGGTCCCGGAGGGGTTCACCACCGCTCAGGTCATCGAACGTGCCGTCTCGGTCACCGGTAGGTCCCAGGAGGACTTCACCGCTGCCATGGCGGATCCCGCCGCGGTGGGGCTGCCTGCCGAGGCCGGAGGGAACTACGAAGGGTGGTTCTTCCCTTCGACCTACCTGCTGGCCCCGGACGACACGGCCCAGACCATCGTGGCCAACATGATCGCCACCACCGTGGCCAACCTCGACTCGCTGGGCGTCGCGCCTGCCGACCGCCAGCAGGTGATCGTCAAGGCGTCGCTGGTCGAGCGTGAGGCCAAGGCAGACGAGGACCGACCGAAGATGGCGCGGGCGATCCAGAACCGTCTCGAGCGGGACATGACCCTCGACATCGACGCCGCGGTGGCGTACGGCCTGGGCAGGTCGGGGACGACGATCAGCCTCGCGGACACCCGTGACCCGAGCAACGTCTACAACACCTACCAGCACAAGGGGCTGCCGCCCGGGCCGATCGCCTCCCCGGGCATGAAGTCGATCGAGGCCGTGCTCAACCCGGAGCCGGGTGACTGGATCTTCTGGGTCGCCGTCAACCTCGACACGGGAGAGACCAAGTTCTCGTCCACGAACGCCGAGCACGAGCGCTACAAGGCGGAGCTCAGGCAGTGGCAGAGGGAGAACCCGTGACGGTCGGCGCCGTGTGCCGCGCCGCCGTCCTGGGCCATCCCGTCGCCCACTCGCTCTCACCCGTCCTGCACTCGGCCGCGTACCGCGCGCTGGGGCTGGACGGGTGGGAGTACACCGCGATCGACGTCACCGAGGAGCAGCTGTCCGGCTTCGTCGAGGGCCTCGACGAGAGCTGGGCCGGGCTGAGCCTGACCATGCCGCTCAAGCAGGTCGTCCTGCCCCTCCTCGACCACGTCGAGCCGCTCGCGGGCGTCGTGGGTGCCGTGAACACGGTCCTGTTCCAGCCCACGGGCTCGGCGCGCACGCTCGTGGGTGCCAACACCGACGTCCAGGGCCTCGTGTCCGCTCTGCGCGAGGGGCTGGGTGGCCGTGCGGTCGGCTCGGCCGTGGTGCTCGGAGCGGGCGCCACCGCGGCCTCGACCCTGGCGGCGCTCGCCGAGCTCGGCTGCACGACCCCGACCGTCCTGGTGCGATCGCTCGGACGCACGGGCGGGTTGCAGCGTGCCGCGCACCGCATGGGGGTCGCCCCGCGGTTCGTGGTGCTCGACCCGGCGTCGCCGCTCGTGGCGCAGGCTGACGTGGTCGTCTCGACGCTGCCCTCCGGGGCGGCGGACCCGGTCGCCGACGCTCTCGCGGTAAAGACAGCCGCCGGGGCTCCGGCTCCTCGGGGCGTGCTGCTCGACGTGGTCTACGACCCCCGCCCGACGGCGCTCTCCCGCGCCTGGGCGCAGGCCGGCGCCACCGTGGTGGGCGGCGAGCGCATGCTCCTGCACCAGGCCGCCGAGCAGGTACGGCTCATGACAGGCCACGTCGCGCCCCTGGCGGCGATGGCCGAGGCCCTCGAGGCGGCTCTCGCGCCGAGCGCCGCCAGGACCTGAGACCCGGGGTCGCGGCCGGCGCTGCGCACGCTCAGCCCAGCAGCAGCGCCTCGCCGAGCACCGAGCGACCGCCCATCAGGCCGACCAGCGCGCCCACGAGCATGAACGGGCCGAACGGGATCGCCGAGCGTCGTCCTGCCCGCCTCGTGGCGAGCAGGACGACAGCCCAGGTACCGCCGAGGAAGAAGGCCGCGCTCGCCCCCACGGCGAGCTCGGCCCACCCGCACCACGCGAGCACCGCGCCGATCAGCCCGGCGAGCTTTACGTCGCCGAAGCCCAGCCCCGACGGGGCGAGGGCCAGCAGGAAGTACGCGCCGTAGAGCCCCAGACCGCCGGCCAGGGCGCGGACGAGCGCGCCGCCGTCGGGCCCGAGAAGGCCGGCCAGGCCCAGCAGCACCGCCAGGACCGGGTAGGACGGCAGCACCAGGGCGTCCGGGAGACGGTGCGTACGGGCGTCGATCACGGCGAGCGCCGACCCGACGAGCGCGAGGTACCCGGCCGCGGGAAGCACCACCACGGGGTGACCCGCGCCCCACGCCACCATGACCGTGGCGGGCACGGCCACCGCCGTCACCACGAGGACCGCGCGACGGTGCGGGCGCACCTCGGCCGCGGCCCGGCGCCAGGTCCGGACGGGCCGACGCGCGGTCGTCAGGTCCGGCGGGTCCGGCGCACCGACGCCCGGGCTCGTCTCGACGGCACCGTCCTGCCCCGGCACGACGACCGGACCCCCGCCCCCTGCGTTCGTCACCCGGCGAACCTAGCGCAGCGGGCCGCACCTGGGCAGCCGTCCTCCACAGGCTGTCCAGGTG
>NZ_JBHUAD010000324.1:0-3394 GCF_042789955.1 Oerskovia sp. NPDC056781 | reverse complement strand
CTGCTTCCCTGCTGGGGGAGCAGGCCCGACGGCGTCTCGTGCCCCTGGGGCACGGGTACGGCCCAGGGGATTCTCAGCCGGACGGGGTACTGTCGGCGCGTGAGCCCCAGCACCCCCGCCCCCGACGTGAACGCGACCCCTGACGGCCCCGTTCCCGCCGCTTCACCGGAGACCGGCGCAGCCGTACCGGCCGCCCCAGCACGTCTGACCACGCCGGCTGCCACGGACGCCGCGTCGACCGACCCCAGGGACGCGAACGACGGCGGCATCCGCGGCGACGAGGTCGAGATCGACTCGATGATCGACCCGACGACGATCCGTCGCGCACCCCGCTACAAGGCGTTCTTCACGACGGGTGCTCTGGTCGGGGTCGTCCTGGGGCTGTGCCTCGGGATCACGTGGCTCGGCTCCCCGGAGTCCCGCGGCGTGCTCAAGCCCGGCGTCTACCTCACGGTCGTCGTGCTGGGGACGACGACGCTCACGACGCTCGTCGCGGGCGCCCTGGCGATCTGGGCGGACAAGCGCAGCCTGCGCCGCTGAGCGAGCAGGCGGGCCGGATCCTCGTCGTGTCGCTCGGTCCATCCCCTGGGCGTGACTTCGGTCAGCCTGCGACCGTGTGGGACACTGGAGCCGTGGCCCCCCGCGGAGATGGACTTCTCAACCACGACCTCATGCCCGGCGAGAAAGGCCCCCAGGACGCTTGTGGCGTCTTCGGTGTCTGGGCGCCCGGCGAAGAGGTCGCCAAGCTTGCCTACTTCGGTCTGTACTCGTTGCAGCACCGCGGTCAGGAGTCGGCCGGGATCGCGACCAGCAATGGTGAGCAGATCCTCGTCTACAAGGACATGGGACTCGTCTCCCAGGTCTTCGACGAGACGGCCCTCAACGCCCTGACGGGGCACATCGCCGTCGGGCACTGCCGGTACTCGACGACCGGCGGCGTGACCTGGGAGAACGCTCAGCCCACGCTGGGCGCGACGTCGTCGGGGACCGTCGCGCTGGGGCACAACGGCAACCTGACCAACTCCGCCGAGCTCGTGAACCTGGTCGCGGAGCGCTACGGCGCTCAGCGCCGCGGCGAGCTGGCCCGGGGCAACACGACCGACACGGCCCTCATCACCGCGCTCTTCGCCGGAGACGACGACCACTCGCTCGAGGCCACCGCGATGGAGGTCCTCCCGAGGCTCCGCGGCGCCTTCAGCCTCGTCTTCATGGACGAGAAGACGCTCTACGCCGCGCGCGACCCGCAGGGCGTGCGCCCGCTCGTCCTGGGACGTCTGGAGCGCGGCTGGGTCGTCGCGAGCGAGACCCCGGCCCTGGACATCGTGGGTGCGTCGTTCGTCCGTGAGGTGGAGCCGGGCGAGCTCATCGCGATCGACGGCGAAGGCCTGCGCTCTCAGCGCTTCGCTCCGGTCGAGCGTGCGGGCTGCGTCTTCGAGTACGTGTACCTGGCCCGTCCGGACACCTCGATCAACGGGCGCTCGGTGCACGCCGCGCGCGTGGAGATGGGCCGCCAGCTGGCTCGCGAGCACGGCATCGACGCGGACCTCGTGATCCCGGTCCCCGAGTCCGGCACGCCCGCGGCCGTCGGCTACGCACAGGAGTCGGGCATCCCGTTCGGCCAGGGGCTGACGAAGAACGCGTACGTCGGTCGCACCTTCATCCAGCCGTCGGACACGCTGCGCCAGCTCGGTATCCGGCTCAAGCTCAACCCGCTCCGCGACGTCATCCGGGGCAAGCGTCTGGTCGTCGTCGACGACTCGATCGTGCGCGGCAACACCCAGCGCGCCCTGATCCGCATGCTGCGCGAGGCGGGGGCCGCCGAGGTCCACGTCCGCATCAGCTCGCCGCCGGTCAAGTGGCCGTGCTTCTACGGCATCGACTTCGCGTCGCGCGCCGAGCTCATCGCCAACGGCCTGTCGCCCGAGGAGGTGGGCGCCTCGCTCGGCGCCGACACGCTCGGGTACATCTCCGAGGAGGGGATGATCGCGGCGACCGAGCAGTCCGCCTCCCAGCTGTGCACGGCCTGCTTCACCGGGAAGTACCCCATCGAGCTGCCCCCGGACGACCAGCTCGGCAAGCACCTGCTCGAGCAGGCGGAGCTGCCGCTGGGGGCGCCGGAGGACGGGCTGCGCAGCCTCTCCGTGGGAGTCGGCGGCGGGACCGCCCTCGACCACCCCTGACCCCGTACGACGCACCGCCCCACCGGGGCGCGCCGCAACCACCAGGAGTTCATTCGTGTCTGAAGGTCTCACGTACGCCGCAGCCGGTGTCGACACCGAGGCGGGCGACAAGGCCGTCGAGCTGATGAAGGACGCCGTGCGCCGCACGCAGGGCCCGCAGGTCCTCGGGGGCGTGGGCGGGTTCGCCGGGCTCTACGACTTCAGCGAGGTCGCGACCTACACCAAGCCCCTGCTGGCCACCTCGACCGACGGCGTGGGGACCAAGGTCGCGATCGCGCAGGCCATGGACGTCCACGACACGATCGGGTTCGACCTCGTGGGCATGGTCGTCGACGACATCGTCGTGGTGGGGGCCAAGCCGCTCTTCATGACGGACTACATCGCGTGCGGCAAGGTCGTGCCCGAACGCATCGCGGGGATCGTCCGCGGGATCGCGGCGGCGTGCGAGGTCGCCGGCACGGCCCTCGTCGGCGGGGAGACGGCGGAGCACCCGGGTCTCCTGGGCGAGGACGAGTACGACGTCGCGGGTGCCGCGACGGGCGTCGTCGAGGCCGACCGTCTGCTGGGGCCCGAGCGTGTGCGCGAGGGCGACGTCCTCATCGCGCTGGGATCGTCGGGCCTGCACTCGAACGGCTACTCGCTGGTGCGTGCGGTCGTGAAGCACGCGGGCTGGGAGCTGGACCGCGAGGTCGAGGAGTTCGGTCGGACGCTCGGCGAGGAGCTGCTCGAGCCCACGCGCGTCTACGCGAGCGACTGCCTCGCCCTGGCGCACGACGACGCCGCGCAGGTTCACGCCTTCACGCACGTCACGGGTGGTGGGCTCGCGGCGAACCTGGCCCGCGTCCTGCCGGCCGGGCTGGTCGGCACGATCGACCGTGGGTCCTGGGACGTCCCGCCGGTCTTCACGGTGGTCCGCGACCTGGGGAACGTTCCTCGCCGCGACCTGGAGAACACGCTCAACCTCGGTGTGGGCATGGTCGCGATCGTGGGGCAGGACGGTGCTGACGCCGCCCTCGCGCGGTGCGCGGAGCTGGGCCTCACCGCCTGGGTCCTGGGCACCGTCGGCGCCCTGGACGACTCCCTGGCCGCCTCGGCGGGCGGCGAGGACCTCGTGGTCGGCACCAAGGGCGTGCACGCGGGTGCCGTGCGCCTGACGGGCGACTACCGCAACTGACAGGACGACGAAGGCGCGCCCGGCAGCTCAGGCCTAGGCC
>NZ_JBHUAD010000323.1:0-3530 GCF_042789955.1 Oerskovia sp. NPDC056781 | reverse complement strand
GCCCTTCGTCGTGTCCGGTGCCGGCGGGATCTCGAGGCCGGCGCGGGCGCCGGGGACGTGTGGTGGGTACTGACGGCTGACGGCTGCCGACGGTGGCGGCACGTCTGCGAGGTGTGGACTGCGCGGTGCGGTCTACGCGGTGCGGACCGACGGGACGCGGACCGACGGGACGACCCGTCAGCTGGTCTTCGCGACGCCGGCCAGGATCGCGGCGCGCTCGTCCTCGCTGAGGCCGCCCCAGACCCCGTAGGGCTCGCGGACCTTGAGCGACTGCTCGCGGCACTGCATCATCACCGGGCACGAGGCGCAGATCGCCTTGGCCGCTTCGGCGCGTCGTCGTCGGGTCGAGCCTCGCTCGCCCTCCGGGTGGAAGAACAGGGTGTCGTCCTGGTCGCGGCACGAGCCCTGGTACTGCCATTCCCACAGTTCCATGACCGGTCCGGGGAGCCTCGAGATCTCTGTCATGGAGCACAACCTACAAGCGTTGCAGAAGTTGTTCAAGTGGCTGACGTGGGCAACTTCGTGAACCGGTTCTTGGTGGTCTGCATCGATTTGCGTCAGGAGTGACGCGAACCGCACTCGTTTCAGGAGTGATTCAGTCGATCCGGTCATCACGGACTGAGACACGCCGCGTCCGAAGTGGCGAGCGGCTGGACCGGTCGGCAGAATCGGGTGCATGACTTCACTCCGGTCCGCCCCGAACCCCGGCGGGCCCCGACGGAAGGCGACCGAGGCACCAGCTCTCGCCGTCGCGGCCGTCGCCAAGAGGCTGGGCGTCGCCCCGGCCACCCTCCGCACCTGGGACCGTCGGTACGGTCTCGGGCCCTCCGAGCACACCGCCGGTTCCCACCGGCGGTACACCGCCGACGACGTCGCACGCCTCGTCATCATGCGTCGCCTGACGCTCGAGGGGGTCGCCCCGGTCGACGCCGCGCGCGCGGCGCTCGACGCCGACGAGGACGAGCTGGCCCTCGAGATCGAGGTCGGGGACAGCGACGACACCGACGACGCCGACAGCACCGAGCGTTCCGACGACGGCGACGGCGACCCCGAGCCGGGCGAGGCCCCCTCCCCGGCGGCCGACACCCCGTCCGGCGGCGTGCGGCTCCTGCGCTCGGTGCCACGGACGGCCGACGACGAGCCGGTGCGTCTCGGTGCTCCGCGCCCGACGAGCGTGTCCGACGTCGTGGACGCCGCCATCGCGTTCGACCAGAAGAAGTGCGACCAGCTCCTGCGCATCGCCCCCGGCACCGACCCCGGCCACTGGTGGTCGACGCTCGTCGAGCCTGCACTGCACCGCATCGCCGAGCGCACGTTCCTCGCGTCCCCGGGCGAGATGCCCGAGGTCGTGTTCTCCAACGCGACGCTCGCCGCCCTGCGCGAGTACACGCACGCGTCCGAGGAGGCGCTCGTCGCGGGAGGCGGTCCGCCGCCCAACCACCCGAGCCGTATGCGCCGGATCGTCCTGATCTTCGCCGCCCCGGGGGAGCAGGTGCCGCTCGCGGCGCACGCCCTGGCCGCGGCGCTCGGCGCCCAGGGGGCCATGGCGCGTATCGTCACGGGCTCGGCCACGGCGCACCGCTCGCTCGAGCTCGTCACCATGGTCCGCCCAGCGGCCATCGCGGTGGTGACCATGCAGCCCAGGCCCGTGCTCGACGTCGTGCACACCCTGCACGAGGCCAACCCGGACCTGCCGATCTTCGTGGGCCTCGCGAACGACGAGGCCGCGGCGAGCCTGCCCTACGCCTCGACCGTCCAGCGCGTGCGCAGCTTCACCGGACTGCTCCACGAGGCCCTCGCCGTCGTGCGGTGACCTGCGCCACGCGCAGGCTCCCGGCCGTCTCCCGGCCGTCACCCGGCTGTCCCAGTGGCGGGACGGCCGGGAATATGCAGGAGGCCCTGAGCGTAGAATCTTGATGTGACCGACTCTCTCGCAGCCCCCGCACACGACCCCTTCGGCTTCACCGGACTGACGTACGACGACGTCCTCCTGCTCCCGAACGAGACGGACGTCATCCCGAGCGAGGTCGACACGACCGCCCGGCTGACGCGCGAGATCACCATGTCCGCACCGCTGCTGTCGGCCGCGATGGACACCGTGACCGAGTCGCGCATGGCGATCGCGATGGCCCGCCAGGGCGGGATCGGCATCATCCACCGCAACCTGTCGGTCGAGGCGCAGGCCAAGGAGGTCGACCTCGTCAAGCGGTCCGAGTCCGGCATGATCACCGACCCCGTCACGGTCGGCCCCGAGGCCACGCTCGCCGAGCTCGACGCGCTGTGCGGCCAGTACCGGGTGTCCGGTCTGCCCGTCGTCGAGCCCGACGGCACGCTCGTCGGCATCATCACGAACAGGGACCTGCGGTTCGTCAACCCCGCCGACTTCGCCAAGCGGCGCGTGTTCGAGATCATGACCCCCATGCCCCTCGTGACGGCTCCGATCGGCATCGCGCGCGACGACGCAGCCGCCCTCCTGGCCAAGCACAAGATCGAGAAGCTCCCGCTCATCGACGCCGAGGGCCGACTGGGCGGTCTCATCACCGTCAAGGACTTCGTCAAGACCGAGCAGTACCCCGGGGCGACCAAGGACGGCGAGGGTCGTCTGCGGGTGGGCGCCGCGATCGGGTTCTTCGGCGACGCGTGGGCCCGTGCGACCGCGCTCGCGGAGGCCGGCGTGGACGTCCTGGTCGCCGACACCGCGAACGGCCACGCGCGCCTCCTGCTCGACATGATCCGCAAGCTCAAGGCGGACCCGGCGTTCAAGGACGTCCAGGTCGTCGGCGGCAACGTCGCGACCCGCGCGGGCGCGCAGGCGCTCGTCGACGCCGGGGCGGACGGCGTCAAGGTCGGCGTCGGTCCGGGCTCGATCTGCACGACCCGCGTCGTCGCGGGCGTCGGCGTCCCCCAGGTCACCGCGATCTACGAGGCCTCGCTCGCGTGCCGTCCGGCCGGTGTCCCGGTCATCGGCGACGGCGGCCTGCAGTACTCGGGCGACATCGCGAAGGCGCTCGTCGCGGGCGCGGACACGGTCATGCTCGGCTCGCTCCTCGCGGGCTGCGACGAGAGCCCCGGCGACCTCGTGTTCGTCAACGGCAAGCAGTACAAGCTCTACCGCGGCATGGGCTCGATCGGGGCCATGGCCTCCCGCGGCAAGAAGGTGTCCTACTCCAAGGACCGCTACTTCCAGGCAGACGTCGCGAGCGACGACAAGATCGTCCCCGAGGGCATCGAGGGACAGGTGCCCTATCGCGGCCCGCTCGGCGCCGTCGCGCACCAGCTCGTCGGTGGCCTGCACCAGTCGATGTTCTACGTCGGCGCGCACACCATCCCGCAGCTCCAGGAGCGTGGCAAGTTCGTGCGCATCACGCCGGCCGGGCTCAAGGAGTCGCACCCGCACGACATCCAGATGACGGTCGAGGCGCCCAACTACACGGGGCGCTGACCCCATCTGCACGGGGCGCTGACCTCGCGGCCCGGCAGGACCCCGGCGCCGGACGAGACAGCAGGACGGGCGCGACCCTCGCGAGGGT
>NZ_JBHUAD010000322.1:0-3532 GCF_042789955.1 Oerskovia sp. NPDC056781 | reverse complement strand
GGGGCGGCCTTCGTCGTCCGGGCAGGCGTCAGGAGGCGTGCGCACACCGGGTGCTCCCGGGCAAGACGCATTCACCCTGCCCGCCGGGAACCCGTGTGTGATGAGGCGAACACCACATCCGGGCGGTGATGGTCGAATTACCACGGTCGCCCCATCTTGTCCCGCATTTCGGCGCGCTCCAGCGCGACCATGTCGCGGGATGTGATCGGGAGCACCCGAAACTCCCGTCATACCGCCGTCGGGGTCTGGTCTTCTGGGTAGTTGGACAACTGTTCCGGTCATCCGAAGGAGCGTCATGAGCACCCCCCACCGGGCTCGTCGAGCGGGTACCCCGTTCGGTAGGGCCGTCGCTGCCGCCACCGCCGCGGTCCTCGCCCTGACGGGAGCGGTCGCGCTCGGCGCGGGGCCGCTCGCGGCACCCGCGACCGCCGCGCCCAAGGCGCAGCTCCCGCAGTGCCCGGCACCGGGAGACATGCCCAACGTCTCCACCGGGGTCCCGATCTTCACCGACAGCAACGTGGCGGTCTGGGTCGGTGGCAACTACTCGGCGCTGTACAGCGCGGCCGAGTCGGAGGGCGTCCTGGTCGTCGAGGGCGACGCGACCTTCGACGCCCCGGGGAACTTCAGCGTCGGCGCCGTCGGCGCCGGGTCGCAGATCGCGCCTCCCGACGGGTCGACCATGCTGCACGTGGGCGGCAACATGACCGTGGGGGCGGAGACCGGCATCACGGTCGGCTCGACGCAGCCGAACGGCGGCGGCGTGAACGTCGGCGGCACGCTGACGATCGACGGCTCCCTCAGCACCACGGGGTCGGCGTCCGGCGCGCCGGTCCAGCAGGGGATCGGGGCTCCGGCCGCGCTCGCGCCCTGGGCCGACTTCCGCACGGTCGTCGAGGACACCTCGGCCACGATCGCCTCGTGGGGCGGGACGGCCGTGACGCGCTCGGGCAACCAGCTCACCTTCACGGGGTCCGGGACGGACGACCCGCAGGTGTTCACGATCCCCGCGACGATGCTCAACGGCGCCAAGGAGATGTACTTCGTCGGGATCCCCGACAAGGTCTCGATCGCGATCAACGTGACCGGCACCGAGCCCGTCGACATCGCGCCGAACTACTGGTCCGGCAACGGGACGGGATTCATCAACGACTTCAACACCCCTGGGTTCGGCAACTGGGCAGCGCGCACGCTCTGGAACTTCGTCGAGACCCCCAGCCTGAGCATCGGGCGCGGTGACCAGTTCCTCGGGACCATCCTCGCGCCCGCGGCCGACGCCACGATCTCGACCGCGACGAACGGGCGCGTGATCGTCGGCGGCGACCTGGACTTCGGCATCGACGGGCTCACGACCGGGCTCGAGATGCACAGCTACCCGTGGACCGGCCCCGGCCCGTTCACGTGCCTCACGACCGAGCCCGGCGGGTTCACGGTCGCCAAGAGCGTGGTCGGCGACGGTGCGGACCTCGTGCCGGCCGGCACCGAGTTCAGCGTCGCCTACTCGTACACCGCGAACGGGACGCCCGTCACGGGCACCCTCACCGTGAAGGCCGACGGCACGGTCGTGGACGGCCCGGCGGGCCTGCCCGCCGGGACCGTCGTCACGCTCTCCGAGCCCGGTCTGCCCGACGTCCCCGGCGTCGCGTGGGGCACCCCGTCGTTCTCCCCGTCGGACACCGTCACCATCGGTGAGTCCGGGACGATCGCCGTGACGCTCACCAACACCGCGTCGGCGCAGGTCGGCGGGTTCTCGGTCGCCAAGGCCCTGACCGGGCTCGCCGCCGGGCAGGTGCCCGCGGACACCGAGTTCACGGTCGCCTACACCGTCACGGCCGACGGTGCCTCGACGCAGGGGACCATGAAGGTCCTTGCCGACGGCACCGAGGTCGACGGCCCGCAGGACCTGCCGGTCGGCGCGGTCGTGACCTTCACCGAGATCGACCTGCCGACCGTGCCCGGCGTGGTGTGGGGCGCACCGTCCTTCTCGCCCGCCTCCGTCACGGTCGCCGACGGCACGAACCCCCTGGTCATGCTGACCAACTCGGCCGACGCCGTGGTGATCCCCGTCGGCGGCTTCTCGGTCCAGAAGCTCGTCGAGAACGCGCCCGAGGGCATGGTTCCCGCGGACACCGCGTTCACGGTGGCCTACTCCTACGAGCTCGACGGCGCACCGCTGTCCGGCACCCTGACCGTGCGCGCCGACGGCGTCGTCGTCGACGGCCCGCAGAACCTCCCGGCCGGCACGGTCGTGACGTTCGGCGAGGTGAGCCTGCCCGACGTCGAGGGCGTCGTGTGGGGCGCCCCGGTCTTCAGCCCGGAGAGCCTCGTGGTCGGTGCGAACGAGAACGCCGAGGTCACGCTGACGAACACCGCCGAGGAAGCACGGGCGGGAGGGTTCTCGATGGCCAAGTCCGTCGCGGGAGAGGCCGCCCGGAAGGTGCCCGCAAGCACCGAGTTCACCGTTCGCTACGCCTACGACCTGGACGGTGTGCCCACCTCGGGCACGACGACCGTCACGGCGGACGGGACCGTCGTCGACGGCCCGCAGAACCTCCGTGAGGGCACTGTCGTGACGTTCGAGGAGATCGCGCTCCCCGCGGTCGACGGTGTCGTGTGGGGCACCCCGGTGTTCAGCCCGGCGACGATCACGGTCGGCGCGGGAGAGAAGACCGCGGTCACGCTGACCAACACGGCGCTCGACGTCCCGGCGGGCGGCTTCTCGCTCGCCAAGGCGGTCGAGGGGCTCGCAGCGGACCAGGTGCCGGACTCCACCGAGTTCACCGTGCGGTACTCGTACGACCTGGGTGGTGTCGCGATCACGGGCAACCTGACGGTGACCGCGGACGGTGCCGTCGTCGACGGCCCGCAGAACCTCCCGGTCGGCACGGTCGTCACGTTCACCGAGATCGACCTGCCCGCGGTCGCGGGTGTCGTCTGGGGCGCCCCGGTGTTCAGCCCGGCCCAGGTCACCATCGCCGACGGCGAGGACGCGGCGGTCACCCTGACCAACACGGCAGACGTCGTGGCCACCCAGGTCGGCGGGTTCACGATCGCCAAGGAGGTCACGGGGGCGAACGCGTCGAAGGTCCCCGCGGACACGCAGTTCACGGTCGCGATCTCCGGGACCGTCAACGGCGAGCACACCGAGGGCACCCTGACGGTCCGCGCCGACGGCACCGTCGTCGAGGGCCCGGCGAACCTCCCCGCAGGGACGGTCGTCGACCTCGCGGAGGTCGACCTGCCGAAGGTCGCGGGCGTGCGCTGGGGGGAGCCGGTCTTCACGGTCGACGGCGAGAAGGTCACGTCGGTCACGATCGGTGCGGGCCAGACCGTCGCGGTGACCCTGACCAACACCGCGAACACCGCGGACGGCGGTCTCGCGGCCACGGGAGCCCGCGTCGCGGGCATCGCCGCCGTCGCGCTGCTGCTGGTCGGCGGGGGTGGCGCGCTCCTCGTGGGTGCGC
Organism: Oerskovia sp. NPDC056781; assembly: GCF_042789955.1. Classification (NCBI taxonomy): domain Bacteria; kingdom Bacillati; phylum Actinomycetota; class Actinomycetes; order Micrococcales; family Cellulomonadaceae; genus Oerskovia; species Oerskovia sp. NPDC056781. The sequence goes on along the minus strand of NZ_JBHUAD010000322.1, from coordinate 71 downwards.
GACGCCGTCGGGCATGAGGTCCTGACCGGGCGATCGCCCGAGCGTGCCCCGGAGCGGGCGTGACCTACCCG
>NZ_JBHUAD010000321.1:0-3543 GCF_042789955.1 Oerskovia sp. NPDC056781 | reverse complement strand
GCGCTGCTGCGCGTCACCCCTTCGTCGAGCTCTGCCGACGCGTCAGGCGTACCGCTCGCGGAACGCGCCCGTGAGGGTCGGCCTGTCGGCGCCGGCATCACGTGTCGTCGGCCTGCACGACGGCCTGATCGTCGTCCACGAACGTCCTCTGCGCATCGCGCTCGTCGTCCATGGCCGTCATCGTGGCCGTCGTGAGGAGTTCGAGCTGCTCGTCGACGACCGCTCTGCGGTCGGGCAGCGCAACCCTCCTCAGATCGAGCAGGGCCTTTCGCAGGTGCAGCGCCACCTGGGGAGAGCCGGCTCCGGCCATGCGGATCTCGTCAAAGGCGAGGTGGACGTATCCGTCCCAGTCGAGCACCCGCACCACCAGCCGGAGCTCGCCGTTCTCGTCGCGGAACCGACCGTCGGGGAACGGGCGACGGGCGAGCTGTCGCAGGATGTCGTGGAGCCGGTCGATGGCCTGTACCGCGGTCGACGGGTCCTGGAACGGCGAGTCCGCCAGGGAGCGTTCGGCGATGTCCACGAGCATCCGCACGCCGTACGCGACGTTCTGATCGAGCGTCGGCTCGAACTTGAGCACGATTCCCTCTGTCAGGCGCTTGTCGTCGAGGGTCGATCCGTCACCGTGCACGATGAACAGTGGAGACGATGCAGGGACGAACTCGCCGAGCTCTGGCACCAGTTCCACGACGCATCCTGCCAGCCTCGCCACCTCGACGACGTGTGCGTGACCGATCGTCGTGACGACGCCCGACTTGGTGGACACGATCACACGGTTCGCGCTGTCGATGGATACCGCCTCGTCCCCTTTGTCAGGGTAGACATGGTCCAGCAGCTTGCGTGTGTCCTCGCCGACGAGCTCGATGAGCGCCGAGACGCGAAGGGTCTGGCCGAGATGCTGCACGTAGATGACCAGGACGGCGATGCTCACGACGACCAGCACGAATGCGGTCAGCACGGACAGGCCCGGGACGGTGCCCTCCTGGCCGTCGCCACCGGGGTCGACCTCGCGGAGCGCGAGCATCGCATGGACGAAAGTTGCGACGAACAGCCCGATCGCGAACTGGCTGGGTTTGTCCTGCAGGATGCGCTGCACGATGCGCGGCGAGAACTGGCCCATCGCGAGCTGCACGACCACCATGGTGATCGTCAGCACGAGGGCGGCGAGGCTGATCATCGACCCCGCGACCACCGAGAGAATCTCCATCGCGGCATCCGGTCCGCCGACGACCGATTCAGGAATGAGCTGGTAGTCGAAGAACCGGTCGACAGCGATCGTGCTCAGCGACAGGACGATGCCGAGTGCCACGCAAACCACTGGCACGAGCCAGAGGCTCTGACGAACGTTCGTCAGGAAGCGGGACATCTTCACGTCCTCACGCTACGCCTGCGCGAGGAAGCCCCCTGGGTGGAGCCGTCCCCCCTTCGTCGAGCTCTCTACCGACGCATCAGGCGTACTGCTCGCGGAACGCGTCCGTGAGCGTCGGCCCGCCGTCGCCCAGGCGCCACACGCTCCACCCGTCGGCCGTCGCCGTGCCCGACGCCGCGATCGCCGCCGCGTCCGGGTGACGGAAGCGCGCGCCGTCGGTCAGCTCGATGAAACCGTCCGGGTACAGGACCGCCTCGAAGCGCTGCCCACGGCGCGGGCGCGACCACACGAGCGACACGGGCGTGCCGAAGGCGCGAGCGAGCGCGTGCAGGTCCGGGTCGTCGTCCGGGTCGTCGTCCAGGTCGAGGCCGTGCGCCGAGACGGACGGGGCGGGCGGGGCCGGCACGAGGTCCTGGCCCAACGGGTCGATCGTGCTCAGGGCGTCGACCACCGGGACGTTCACGGGCGGCTGGTACGACAACGGGTCGTACGCGGGCGCCTCGGCCTCGTACGACTCGCGCGTCAGCACCGATTCACGGGTGCGGATCGACTCGCGCGTGCGGATGGACTCGCGCGTCAGGATCGACGCCCGGCTCGGCGTGCGCGAGGACAGGGCGTCCTCCGCCGCCTGCGTCGAGGAGTAGCGGCCGAAGTCCGCCGCCTCGTCCGCGGGCGGCGACGCGAGCAGCGGCACGGGCGGAACCGGCGGCACCTCCGGGACGGGCGGTACCGAGAGCTCGGCAGGTAGACCGCGGTCCGCGCCGAGCGGTTCGTGGATCGGTTCGAGCGGCCCCGTCACGTCCGTCGAGCCCGCGGCGCTCCCGTAGACGGTCGCGGCGGCCTCGAGCTCCGAGCCCCGACGACGGTCGGCGCGCGAGCGCTGCGTCACGATCGGCAGCTTGCCCGTGAGCGCGCGCCCCACCGCGACGCCCTCGGCGAAGTCCGCGGTGCGCTGCGCCGAGCGCGTGGGCTCGACCGCCGCCCGGCGAGGAGCGGCCGGGGCCGCCGGACGCGCCGTGCGCTCGGGCACCAGGGGCGAGACGTCGACGAACCGGCGGCCGTCCGCCCCGTGCATCACGCCGAGCTTGAGGACCGACACCGACGACCCGGGCTGACGCAGGAAGTCGAGGGCGTCGACGATGCCGTCCTCCGCGCTCGAGCAGATGACGATCAGGCGGGCCCCCGTGGCCCGCGACGTCGCCTGCGAGCGCGTGAGCGGCACGTTGTCGTAGAACGTCGTGACGTCCTGCTGGAACCGCGCGGCACCCCCGACGTAGCGGCTCGCGAGCTCGGCCCGCGTGAGCTGCCCCGCGCGGCCGGCGTGGTTCATGGCCCGGGTCAGCGTCTCCTCGGTCAGCTCCGAGACGACCTCGATCACGACGGGCAGGCCCGCGGCGTCGAGCGCCAGCAGGTGCGGCTCGTCCGTCGACGACCCCTGCCTGACGGGGAAGATCTGCTCGCCGAGCAGGCCGTCCAGGTGGCCGTCGACCACGCGCTGCGCGACCGTGCCGAAGCCCCCACCCGCCGGCTGCGACGGGCGGACGAGAACTGGACGCTCGGCGTCCACCTCGAAGAGGGGCATCTGGGTCTCCTGCGGCTCGGGAAGCGACCTCGAACGCTGCCCCGGACGGCGGCGTTGCCGCATAGCCTACGACGCCCGTGCGAGCGACTCGAACGAGGTCGTTTCACCCACTGGGACGAGGCCGTCCCGGCCGGTCTCAGTCCTTGGCCAGGCGCTCCTCGACGCGCTCGACCTTGCCGGTCAGCTCCCCCGTCCGACCTGGGCGGATGTCCGCCTTGAGCACGAGCGAGACGCGGTGCCCGCCGGCCCCCACGGCCTCGGTCGCGCGCTTGACGACGTCCATGACCTCGTCCCACTCACCCTCGATCTCGGTGAACATCGACGTGGTCCGGTTCGGCAGCCCCGAGGCGCGGACGATGCGGACGGCCTCGGCGACGGCGTCCGTGACGGACTCGCCGGCACCGAGCGGGGCGACGGAGAAAGCGAAGATGGCCATGAGGCCATCATGCCGCGTCTCGGGGGGCGGGGGGCTCGGGAGCCCCGCTCCGGGGATCGGCCGCCGAGTGTGCGGTTCGGGTCGTTCCTGTGCCGAGGGAGTCGACCCGAAGTGCACACACGGCGCCTCGTCTCCTCCCCCGCCGAGCCGAGCGCC
>NZ_JBHUAD010000320.1:0-3568 GCF_042789955.1 Oerskovia sp. NPDC056781 | reverse complement strand
GGGCGCCCCCGCGCCGGCGGGGGGGGGCGGGCTCCCATGCCCCCGGGGTCCCCGCCCCGGGGGCCGCGCCCCGGGGACCCGGGGGGGGCCCCCCTCCGCGCTGCCCCCGCCCGCCCGCCTCAGCCCCGGCCGGGTGCAACGACTCTGCACTCGGCCGGGCTCCCTCGAAAGGTCGCGTTTTGATAACGCTACTGTCGAGTTCTTGCGTGATTGCTGTCGAGTGATTACGTTGATGCTCAAGACGACGGATCCACGGATCAGGAGTCCAGCGGCTCACCCACCCGGGACGCCGCGCTCGACGAGGAGCACCCGTTCACGGCTGAACGGGACGGACGGAAGACGAGGACACGGTGCGCGAGGACGACTCGACCCGAGGGACCGACGCCACCTGGTGGCGCGACGCGGTCATCTACCAGGTGTACGTACGCAGCTTCGCGGACGGCGACGGCGACGGCACCGGCGACCTGGCCGGCGTCCGGCAGCACCTGCCGTACCTGCGGGACCTGGGCGTCGACGCCATCTGGTTCACGCCCTGGTACCTGTCCCCGCTCGCCGACGGCGGCTACGACGTCGCGGACTACCGCGAGATCGACCCGCAGTTCGGCACGCTCGCCGAGGCCGAGCAGCTCATCGCCGAGGCCCGCGACCTGGGCATCCGTACCATCGTCGACGTCGTGCCCAACCACGTCTCGGCCGCGCACCGCTGGTTCCAGGCCGCGCTCGCCGCGGGTCCCGGCTCGCCCGAGCGCGAGCGCTTCTGGTTCCACCCCGGCAAGGGCCCGGGCGGTGACGAGATGCCCACGCACTGGGTCTCCGACTTCCAGGGCACCACCTGGACCCGCACCACCAACCCCGACGGCACACCCGGCGAGTGGTACCTGCACCTGTTCACGCCTGAGCAGCCCGACCTCAACTGGAACCACTCCGACGTCCGGCGCGAGCACGAGGACATCCTGCGGTTCTGGTTCGACCGCGGCGCCGCGGGCATCCGCATCGACTCCGCCGCGCTGCTCGTCAAGGACGCCACGCTGCCCGAGGTCCCGGCCCATCCCGGCCCCGGCGAGCACCCGCACGTCGACCGCGACGAGATCCACGACGTGTACCGCGGCTGGCGCGCCGTCGCCGAGTCCTACGACGAGCCGCGCGTCCTCGTCGGGGAGGTCTGGCTCGCCGACCGCGCGCGGTTCGCGCAGTACCTGCGCCCCGACGAGATGCACACCGCGTTCAACTTCGACTTCATGGCCCGCCCCTGGGACGCCAAGGCCCTGCGCGAGTCCGTCCAGACCACGCTCGACGCGCACGCCCCCGTCGGTGCCCCCGCCACGTGGGTCCTGTCCAACCACGACGTGACCCGACCCGTGACGCGGTACGGCCGCGAGGACAGCGCGTTCGCCTTCCCGACCAAGCGCTTCGGGACGCCGACCGACCTGGCCGCGGGCCGCCGTCGGGCACGGGCCGCCGCCCTGCTCTCCGCCGCGCTGCCCGGCTCGCTCTACGTCTACCAGGGCGACGAGCTCGGCCTGCCCGAGGTGGAGGACCTCCCGCTCGACGTCATCAACGACCCCATGCACTTCCGGTCCGGGGGAGTGGACCCCGGCCGAGACGGCTGCCGCGTCCCCCTGCCGTGGACACGCGGCGGCAGCAGCCACGGGTTCGGGCCCGACGGCGGCGCGCACCCCTGGCTGCCCCAGCCCGCCGGGTGGGGCGACCTGTCCGTCGAGGCGCAGACGGGCGACGACGCGTCGATGCTCAGCCTCTACCGCCGCGTCCTCGCCCTGCGCCACAGCGAGCCCGCGTTCCGCGGCGACTTCGCGTGGGCCGACGACGTCCTGCCCGGCGACGCGACAGGTGACCAGGTGCTCGCGTTCACGCGGGGAGACCTGCTGTGCGTCGTCAACCTCGGACCCGCCGTCCCGCTGCCCGCCGGGTACGACGTGCTCCTGGCGAGCGCCGCCCTCGAGCAGGGCGCCGCAGGCACCCGGCTCCCCACCGACACGGCCGCATGGCTCCGGCGCACCCCGCCCGGCCACGCGACCGGCACCACCCCCGCCTGACAGCACCCGACACGCACCACCCGCACACCCGCCCGACAAGGAGCAGAGACAATGAAGTCCACACGCCGCGCGATCGCCCTCACCCTCGTGGGGGCCCTCACCGCCACCGCCCTCGCCGCCTGCTCGAGCTCCGGCTCGGGCGACGACGAGTCCGCCGACGGGAAGACCACCCTCAAGGTCGTCTCCCTCCTGCCCGGCTCCGAGCCCGAAGCCATCGACGCGTTCAACGAGCAGGTCAAGCAGTTCGAGGACGCCAACCCCGACATCGACGTCGTGCCCGAGGAGTACGAGTGGAAGGCGACCACGTTCGCCGCCCAGCTCGCCGGCGGCACCCTGCCCGACGTGTTCGAGATCCCGTTCACCGACGCCAAGACCCTCGTCGAGAACAAGCAGATCGCCGACCTCGACACCCAGTTCCGCACCCTTCCCTACGCCGACAAGTTCAACCCCGCCATCATCGACGCGGGCACCGGACCCGACGGCCACGTCTACGCCATCCCCGCCAAGAACGTCTACGGCGTCGGCCTCCACTACAACCGTGCCCTGTTCGAGTCCGCGGGCCTCGACCCCGACTCCCCGCCCACCACCTGGGACCAGGTCCGCGAGTACGCCAAGAAGATCGCCGACGCCAACCCCGGCGTCGCGGGCTACGCCCAGATGACCCAGAACAACACCGGCGGCTGGCAGCTCACCGTCAACACCTACTCGCGCGGCGGCCGCGTCCAGGACGTCGCCGACGACGGCACGGCCACCGAGTCGCTCGACAACGACGGCACCAAGGAAGCCCTCGAGTTCCTCAAGACGCTGCGCTGGGAGGACAACTCCATGGGGAGCAACTTCCTCCTCGACTGGGGCACCATGAACGAGGCCTTCGCCGCCGGACAGGTCGGCATGTACACGTCGGGCTCCGACGTCTACACCTCCATGGTCCAGTCCAACGGGCTCGACCCCGCGACCTACGGCCTCACCGCGCTGCCCCTCGACGGCGGCGACGCCGGCGTCCTCACGGGCGGCACCCTCGCGGCCATGCCCGCCCAGGCCACCGACGAGAAGAAGGCCGCCGCCGTCAAGTGGATCGACTTCTTCTACCTCAACAAGCTCGTCGACCAGGACGCCGCCGTCAAGGACGCCCAGACGCTCGTCGCGAGCGACCAGCCCGTCGGCACGCCCGTGCTCCCCATGTTCAGCAAGGAGCAGTACCTCGAGAACCAGGAATGGATCAAGGACTACATCAACGTCCCGCTGAACCAGATGACCGGCTACACCGACACCATGTTCGACCTGCCCCTCGTCGGTGAGCCGTCGCAGAAGACGCAGGAGATCTACGCGCTCATGGACCCCGTCGTCCAGGCCGTGCTGACCGACCAGAACGCCGACATCGACAAGCTGCTGGCGGACGCCAACAAGCAGGCCCAGGCGCTGCTCGACCAGGGGTGACGCCGGCCCCGGGGTGAGGGGTGTCGCGCGACCTTCCCTCCGCGCTCGTGCCTCGCGCTCCCGCCAGGCTCGACCAC
>NZ_JBHUAD010000319.1:0-3572 GCF_042789955.1 Oerskovia sp. NPDC056781 | reverse complement strand
CGCGTGTTCCGCGCGCACGACGTCGCCGCGACCCGTCGGGTCCTGGAGACGGTCGCGGCGATCCGCGGAGACGCACCACCGGCTCGCGCGCTGCGCGGTCTGGCGTGAGCCGCCGCGACGTCGTCGCGGGCGGGACGAGCCGCACGGACGGACCTGCTCGGTCACCGCGGCAGCCGGGCCGCCCGCTCCCCGCCGTGCTGGCTCCCGCGCGGTGGCGCTGGTGGGTCCAGGTGCTCGCGGTCTACGTCACGGCGCGGCTCGTGACCGCCGTGATCCTCCTGGTCGTCTCGCGCTGGCAGGAGGCCAACCTCTGGACCGACGCCGCGCCGTCGTACAGCGCATGGACGGGACGGATGTGGGACGCCTCGTGGTACCAGCAGATCGCCGAGAACGGGTACCCCTCGGAGCTGCCCGTCGGGCCCGACGGGGCGGTGCAGCAGAACGTCTGGGCCTTCTACCCCTTGTTCCCGTTCCTGGTCCGTGCGGTCCAGGAGGTCACCGGGCTGGGCTGGGACGTCGTGGCGCCCACGATCTCCCTGCTCTGCGGAGCCGGGGCGATGCTCGTCATCCATCGTCTCGTCGAACGGGCCGGGCACGGGGCCGTCGAGCGACGGCCCGGCCTGCCGCTCGCCACGGTCGCGCTCGTGAGCGTCTTCCCGTCCTCGGTCGTCCTCCAGGTCGCCTACACCGAGGCGCTCGCGCTGCTGCTGGTCGCCTCGGCCCTGTACCTGCTCTGGGCGCGGCGCTACGAGTGGGCAGGGCTCGTGATCGTGCTCCTCGGGTTCACGCGCGCGGTCGCGCTGCCGCTCGCGCTGGTCGTGGCATGGCACGCCGTCGTGCGGTACCAGGAGTGGCGGCGGGCGCGCCAGGAGGTCCGCGCCCGAGCGCAGGGCGCCCCGCTGCGCGACGGTCAGCCGGGCGTCGCCTCACCGGGGGGGCTGGCGGAGGGTGCGGTGCCCACGGGCGCGGTGGCCCTCGCCGGGGACCGCGACCCTCTGCCCTTCCCGTGGCGGGACGCCGTGCGGATCGCCGTCCTGGTCGTCGTCGCCGTGCTCAGCGGGCTGCTCTGGCAGCTGGTCTGCGGGATCGCGACCGGGCGCTCGGACGCGTACTTCCTGACGCAGGGCGCCTGGCGGGGGACCGGTCCCGTGGTGCCGTTCGTGCCCTGGCTCGACGTCTCGCGCGCGCTGTTCGGCGGCGCCGGGCCGTGGGTCCTGGCAGCCGTCCTGGCGGGCGTGGCGGCTCTCGGCCTGAGCCCGGTCTCGCGGCGGCTCGGCCCGGAGCTCCAGGCCTGGCCGCTGGCCTACCTGGGATACCTGGTCGCCGTGATCGAGCCCTGGACGAGCATCGTCAGGTTCCTGCTCCTCGCGTTCCCCCTCGGGGCCGTCACTCTCGGGTGGACCCGTTCTCGATGGTGGTTCTGGGGGTGCCTGGCCGCCGGGGTGGCAGGGCAGGCCTGGTGGGTCTGGGCGTTGTGGCGGCTCACGCCACCGAGCGGGTGGCCGCCGTAGCGAGTCCTGGCGCCACGGCGTGCCGAGTGCGGGCTCGTCCGACCCGGTCCTGCCACGCCCCAGGTCACGATCTGGGCATTTGCGGCCACGGCGTGTCGTATCGGTGAACTAGAATGGTACCTGGACGTCCTCTGGACGGTCGGCGCGGAGACGCGCCACCGACCTGCCGGGACGTCGACCACAGCAGTACTGGACTACGGAATGGAGAGCCCACAATGGCTGCGATGAAGCCGCGTACGGGGGATGGCCCGCTCGAGGTCACCAAGGAAGGTCGCGGCATCGTCATGCGCGTCCCGCTCGAGGGTGGCGGTCGTCTCGTGGTGGAGCTCAACGCGACCGAGGCCAGCGAGCTGGGCGAGGCTCTCCAAGCCGTCGTGGGCTGAGACACCTTGACCGCGCGCGCAGCCCAGGCAGCCCAGCCAGTCCCGGACCTCCCGCCCGTCGGCGGTGCGCCTCGACACCTCCCCGAGGTCGTCGAGGCACCGGGCACCGTCCTGGACTGTCCGTTCCTCACCGACGACGCGGTCGCCGCGCTCGTGGTGGCCGTCGCTCCTCCGCTCGAGGAGGAGGACGGCCTCCAGCCGCGCGCCGGGACCGTGGACGCCACCGCGCGCTACGGCATCGACCTGGCCGAGCTCGCGGACCGCTCCGGGGGTACGTCCTTCCGTGGCGCGGCCGGACAGGTCGCCACGGTCGACCTGCCGCGTACCCACGCGGGTTCCACGCACCGCCTGCCGTGGGCCGGGCTGCCGTCGACGATCGTCCTGCTCGGGATCGGCAGCGGCACGGACCTGGAGCTGCGCCGCGCCGGTGCTGCGCTCGCAGGGGCCACCCGAGGCCTCGAACGAGTCGTCAGCGCGGCCACCGCGGACGCGACCGCGACGGGCGTGCGCGCCTTCGTCGAGGGCTACCTCCTCGCGGCCTACCGCATCCCGCGCTTCGGCCGCCCGCCGACGGCGCGATCGGGCGAGGGCCCCGTGCAGGACGCGCCGGCCGAGCAGCTCGTGCTGCTCGGCGAGAGCCGGGAGACGCAGCTCGAGGCAGCTCGCGTCGCGGCCACCGCGACGTGGCTCGTGCGAGACCTGGCCAACACGCCCTCCAACATCAAGGACCCTGCATGGGTCGCCGAGCAGGCGACGGCCCTGGCCGGTGCCGCTGGTCTGGCCGTCGAGGTGCTCGGCCCCAAGGAGCTCGCGGCCCAGGGCTTCGGCGCCCTCCTGGCGGTCGGGGCCGCGTCGGCCAGCCCGCCCCGCCTCGTGACCGTCACGTACGAGCCCGAGGCCGCCGAGCGGCACGTGGTCGTCGTCGGCAAGGGCATCACGTACGACACGGGCGGGCTCTCGATCAAGCCTCGTGAGGCCATGGTGCCCATGAAGACGGACATGGCGGGGGCAGCCGTCGCTCTGGCCGCGGTGCTCGGAGCGGCGGAGTCCGGCGTGCGGCACAAGGTCACCGCCGTCCTGCCTCTCGCCGAGAACCACTTCGGCGCCGACTCCTACCGCCCCGGGGACGTCCTGCGGACCTACTCGGGCACGACCGTCGAGATCGCGAACACGGACGCCGAGGGGCGCCTGGTGCTCGCCGACGCCCTCGGGTACGCGGTGGCCAGGCTCGCACCGGACCTGCTGGTCGACGTCGCGACCCTCACGGGCGCGGCCAGCGTCGGCCTCGGGCGGGGGCACGCGGCGCTGTTCGCCACGAGCCCCGAGCTCGTGAGAGGCATCGAGGCGGCGGCAGCCGTCACGGGGGAGCGGGTCTGGCACATGCCGCTCGTGGAGGACTACACGAGCGCGCTGCGCTCGGAGGTCGCGGACCTGCGCCACGTGCCGATCGAGGCACGTGGCGGTGGATCGATCACCGCCGCCCTGTTCCTGCGCGAGTTCACGGACGGTCTGCCGTGGGTCCACCTCGACATCGCGGGACCGGCGCGCGCCACGGCGTCGCGTCACGAGGTCACGGAGGGGGCGACCGGCTACGGGGCGCGCCTCCTGCTGCAGTTCCTGCGCGACCTCGACTGACCCTCGACACCGAAGAGGGCCCCTCACCGGTCTCGGTGAGGGC
>NZ_JBHUAD010000318.1:0-3633 GCF_042789955.1 Oerskovia sp. NPDC056781 | reverse complement strand
ACCCTAGGGAGGCCTACCTCGCGCGCACGGGTCTACCTCGGCGGCGCCGCCAGGGATCGCGCCGGCAGGATGATCGGCGCACCGCCGCCGGGGTGTGCCACGACCTCGACCGGGTAGTCGTACACCTCGCTCAGCAGCCCGGCCGTCAGGACCTTGCGAGGAGACCCGTCGGCCACGACGCGCCCGCCGGACAGGAGAGTCACCTGGTCCGCGTAGGCCGACGCGAGGCCCAGGTCGTGCACGACGACGACCACGGCGCCCCCGGCCGCCGCATGCCGACGCGCGATCTGGAGCACGAGCTCCTGGTGCTTGAGGTCGAGCGCGGCGGTCGGCTCGTCCAGCATGAGCAGCCCGGTCCGCTGGGCCAGGACACGAGCGAGCGCGACGCGTGCCTTCTCGCCCCCGGACAGCGACGGGAAGTGCCGGCCCGCGAGGTGCGACACGTCGGTCGCGGCGAGGGACGCGGCCACGACCTCGTCGTCGACCTCCTCCAGGGGCGTCCCGCGCCAGGGCGCGCGACCCATCTGCACCACGTCGAGCGACGTGAACGGGAAACTGAGGTGGATCTGCTGCATGAGCACGGCCCGGCGCATCGCGAGCTCTGTCGGCGTCCAGGACCGCAGGGGGGCGCCGTCGACCAGCACCGAGCCGTCGTCGAGCGGCAGGTCACCCGTGAGCGCCCCGAGCAGCGAGGACTTGCCCGCACCGTTGGGGCCGAGCAGCGCGCGCACCTCGCCCGCCCGCACCTGGACGGACACGTCGCGCAGCACGGGCGACCCGTCGAGCGAGAGCGTCGCGCCGCGCGCCTCGGTCACGACGTCGCCGGCCGCCGCGACAGAGGGCAGCCGCGAGGAGCGTCGCCGCCCCGTGACCGCGGTCCGCAGCGAGGACAAGAAGCTGCTGCCCTCGTGCCGCGAGTCGAGCTCGACCAGTGTGCGGCTCATGCCCAGCCTCCCTGGCGCGAGCGCGTGCGGCGCAGCAGGTAGAAGAAGAACGGTCCGCCGACGAGCGAGGTGATCATGCCGAGCGGCAGCTCGACGTTGTCGACGAGCGAGCGCGAGACCAGGTCCGCGAGGAGCAGCACCACGGCGCCACCGAGCGTCGAGGCCGGGATGAGCCAGCGGTGGCTCGGCCCGCAGACCATGCGGACCAGGTGCGGCACCACGAGCCCGACGAACGCGATGATCCCCGTGAACGCCACGCCCGCGGAGACGAGCAGGGCGACGAGGACGATGACGATCTGGCGCAGCCGCTCGACGTCGACGCCCAGGTGGTGCGCGGCGCGCTCGCCGAGGGACAGGAGGTCCATCTGGCGGCGCAGCAGCATCGCGCCCGTCACGCCGACGACCGCGATGGGTGCGACGACCGCGACGGATCCCCAGGTGGCCCCACCGAGGGACCCGAGCTGCCAGAACACGATCTGCTCGCGCGCGGCCGGGTCGGCGACGAACGTGAAGAACGCGAGCAGCCCGCCCGCGAACGCGTTGACCGCGATGCCCGTGAGCACGAGCGTCACGACCTCGGTCCGGCCTCCTGAGCGGGAGAGCGCGTAGACGAGGAACGTCGTGATCAGTCCGCCCAGGAAGGCCGCGGCGGCGACCCACGTCCCCGACACGAGCGAGCCCGCGGTGACGATGACGGCGCACGCTCCCACGGCAGCGCCCGCCGAGACCCCGATCACGCCGGGCTCGGCGAGCGGGTTGCCGAACACGCCCTGCATGAGCGCGCCCGAGCACGCGAGCGCGGCCCCGACCAGGATCGCGAGGACCACGCGCGGGAAGCGCACGACCCACAGCGTGTTCTCGCCCTGCGGGTGCGAGGGCATCGGGCCGATGTTCAGGCCCATGTGGTGCAGGAGCGAGCCGAGGACCTCCGACGGGGACACGGGCACCTGCCCGGTCATGCCGGACAGCACCGTGAGCACGACCAGCGCGAGGCCCAGCCCGACCACGAGCCAGGTCGCGGCCCGTCGCCGCGACCTCCCGACACCGGGGAGCGCGTCCTGCGCACCGCCAGCACCGCTGCCGGCAACCGGCCCGACGGCGCCGCTCACCCGCGCGTCCATCTCGCCGCCGGTGGTGCCGGGCGCGTGCGGGGCGCGCTGCTCGGTGGTGAGGGAGTCCGAGGCGGTGCGCGGCGTCGTCGGGCCTGCAGGGCGGGTGCTCTGCGTCATGGGGCGGTCGACCCGGCGTCCGCCGAGGCGTCGGCCGCGCCGACCGCGCTCAGGTCCGGCGCGGGCACGCCGTAGAACGCCTCGACGAGCGACGCGATGGTCTCGCCCGTGCGGGGACCGAACGTCAGGAGGCGGCTGCCGTCCATGTCGACCACGCGCTGGTTCTGGCCCGCTGGGGTCTGGGCGAGGCCCGGGATCGCCATCATGGCGTCGAGGCCGCCGCTCGACTCGAGGCCGTCGGTCATGACGAGGTACGCCGCCGGGGCCGCGGAGATGATGGCCTCGCTCGTCACGGGGGCGTACTGCTGGGTGAGGCCGATCGCGGTGCCCGCGTCCTGGCCGCCGATCTCGCGGATCAGGTCGTCGGCGCCCGAGCCCGGGCCGAACAGCATCTTGATGTTGGAACCGCGCAGGTACAGGAACGCGACGAGCGGGTCGCCCGTGTCCGCGGGGACGCCCGCGAGGGCTGCGCAGACCTGCTGGTCGGTGCGTGCGACGAGCGCCGCGCCGGCCTCGGGGACGCCGAGCGTGCTCGCGACCGCGGTGATGCGGTCGTCGATGCCGTCGAGCGTGCGGGCCTCGTCGAAGTAGACGACGGGGATGCCCGAGGACTCGAGCTGGGTGCGGGCCGTGTCCGTGAGGAGCGTGGCGTCCGTGAGGATGACGCTGGGGTTCAGGCCGAGGATGGTCTCGATGTTGAGGGCGTGCCCGGCGCCCGTGACCACGGGGACGTCGGCGGCCTCGGGGAAGCCTGTCGGCAGGTCGCGACCGACGACGTTCGCGCCGAGCCCCAGGCTGTAGACGATCTCGCCGAGCGTGCCGTACAGGTCGACCGCGATGATGCGCGAGGCGTCGGTGACCGTCACCTGGCGGCCGTCGTGCGACTGGACGGTCACGGGCAGCGTCGGGGTGGGCGCGGTGACGATCGGGTCGATCGCGTTGTCGGCGAACGAGGCGGTCGTGGGGCCGGTCGGGAACGACGCGGGGTCGACCGTGGCGCGCTGGCCCGTCTCGAGGGCCGCGCAGGCGTCGAGGGTGACCGCCTCGGCCTCGGCGGGGTCGGGTGCGGAGCCCGTGGTGGGTGCGGACGTCGGTGTCGGCGTCTCGTACGGGAGCGGCGCGCAGCCCGCGGCGAGCATCACCGCGGCGAGCGTCGCGACACCGGCGACGGACGAGCGGCGCAGGCCACGCGTCAGCGGACGGCGTCGCTGCTCGGGGGACGGGACGCGGGCAGGGTGCGACATCACAGGGCTCCAGCAGAGGTCGGCCACCCACGCGAGAGGGCGGCTTCGGGTAAGTTGAGGCTAACCTACGCAGGCTGCCAGGAGGCATGCCGGTCCCCCAGATCTTCTGTGATCTTGGAGACGTCGGGGTCGGTCGGCCCGCCCCCCGGCCCCCCGCGGCGAGCGGGCGGCGGGCGGGGCTCAACAAGCAGTAAGCAGTGGACCCCGCCCCGCTCT
>NZ_JBHUAD010000317.1:0-3648 GCF_042789955.1 Oerskovia sp. NPDC056781 | reverse complement strand
GATCTACTCCCGCGCCGAGGCGCTGCCCGCGCTGCGGGCGGGCATCGCGGTCCTGCAGCCCGATCTGTCGCACGCCGGCGGCATCTCCGAGGTACGGCGGCTGGCCGCTCAGGTGCCCGCCGGCGAGCCCGGCGATGAGCTGGTTGATGTCGACGCCCGTGAGCTGCTTGATGACCTGCTGGCCCTCGCCCAGCACCGAGGCGACGTTCTTGGTGACGGCGCTCGCGCCGTCGGTCGAGATGACCGTCATGCCCTGGATCTTGCCGATGGGCTCGGCCGCGGCGCGGACGATCTCCGGCAGGCGCTCGATGAGCTCCTGGACCAGGGCCGCCTCGCCGTACTTCTTGAGCGCCTCGGCCTTGGCGTCCGTGGCGACGGCCTCTGCGCGCCCCTCGGCCTCGACCGCGAACGCCCGCGCCTCACCCTCGGCCTTGATACCGACGGCGAGGGCGACCTGGCGGTCACGCTCGGCCTCACCGGCGCGGCGGACGGCCTCGGCGGAGGCCTCGGCGTCCTGGATCGCGGCGGTCTTGTTGGCCTCGGCGATCGTGGTGCGCTTGTACGCGTCGGCCTCGGTCGCGGCGTTCGACGAGTCGCGCTGGGCGTTGGCGCGCTGGACCTCGGCGTAGGCCGCGGCCTCCGCGGGCTTGCGGATCTCGATGTCGAGGCGCTCCTGCGTCACGCGGGCCTGCTCGGCGAGGGCCTCGCGCTCCTCGACCGCGACCAGGCGCTCCTGCTCGGCCCGGGCGAGCTGGCCTGCGGCCTCGGCCTCGGCGTTGGCCTTGTCGGTCTCGGCCTTGATGATCGCTCGCTTGAGGTCGAGGGCCTTCTGGCGCTCGGCGATCTGCTCGGCGGCGTCGATCGCGGCGAACTCCGACGCGCGCTGCGCCTCGGCCTCGGAGACCTCGGCGACCTGACGTGCGCGGGCGGCCTCGGCGCGACCGAGGTTCGCGAGGTAGTCGGAGCCCGGCGTCGAGATGTCCGAGATGTTGAGCAGGTCGACCTGCAGGCCCTGCTCCGAGAGGTCGGTCTTGGTCGACTCAACGACGCGGTCCGAGAGGCCCTTGCGGTCGGAGATGATCTGCTCGATCGTCATGTCGCCCACGATCGAGCGCAGCGAGCCCTCGAGGGACTCCTTGATGATCTCGGTCAGCGTGCCCTGCTGGGACAGGAAGCGCTGAGCAGCTCGACGCACACCCTCCTCGTCACCGCGGACCTTGAAGTTGATCGAGGCCTTGATCGCGATCTTGATGCGGTTCTTGTCGACGCCCTCGACCGTGATGCCGATCTGGCGCTGTTCGAGGGAGATGGAGAAGCCCTGCTGGAGGATGGGCCACACGAACGTGCGGCCGCCCGTGACGACGCGCTGGCCCGTACCTGCGGCCTCCTTGCGGCCCGCGCCGCGCCCGACGATGATCAGCGCCTCGTTCGGGGGGACGCGCCGGATGCGCTTGGCGATGAAGGTGATGATCGCGAAGAACGCGATGACCAGGGCGATCGTGGCGATGATGCCGACGAGGTTGGAATCTTCGAGCATGTCGGTACGCGCCTGCGGCGCGACTCCTTTCGGTGGCGGGTCGTGCGTGCGGGTCGTGCGGGTCGTGCCGGTCGGGCTGGTGGTGCTCGTCGTGCTCGTGGTGCGGCCGGGGTCGCCGGCGGGGTCACCCGAGGAGGGGTCAGTCGTTGGGGAAGTACCGCCGGACGCGCACGCGCGTGCCGGACTGCTCGAGGACGACGACGCGCGCCCCCGAGGGGATCGGCTCGTCGGCCCAGGCGAGGCGTCGTTCGAGCTCGTGGGCGGCGTCGAGCGAGACCTCTCCGGTCGCGGGCGAGATGTCGCTCGTCGCGGTGCCCTGGACACCGACGAGCGAGACGGGGACGGCGTCGTCGGAGGCGCGGAGCTTGGCCGTGAGCACGGCCACGAGGAGGACCGCGAGGGCTGCGAGGACCGCGGAGCCCACGTACGCGAGGACGACGGGCAGGTCGTTCGAGACGACGATCGCCCCGGTCGCGCCGAACACGATCGCCCCGACGCCGAGCGAGGTCCCCGAGACGGCGCCGTCGCCGAGCTCGATGAACTCTCCGAGGATCATCGAGATCAGGACGAGCGCGAGCCCGACGATGCCGACGACGACGAACGTGATCACCGCATACCCCCCAGGGTCGGTCACGTCGCGCCGCCGAGCACGGGCCGCCCGGGCACTTGACGTGATCGTGAACTTGCCCGAACTCTAGCGTGACTCAACCCTGCCCCGGGACGAGATGGGTAGTCCGCCCCATGCGGCCCGTTCGTCCCGGGCGGTCCTGCGCTCTGCGGACCGGCCGTCGGACCCACCCCGGACATGGCCCGATGTGCGTCCGACGACCGGTGCGTGGGGTCAGCGGGAGAGCTGGTCCAGCAGCACGTCGAGGTTTGCCGCGGCCGTGTCCCGGTAGCCCTGGACCCATTCGCCCTGGTAGTCGCGGGGGACGACCTCGGTCACGAGCACCGCGCTGATGTACGCGCGGTACAGGAGCAGGCGCACGTCGGGGGCCCCGAGCGTGCTCGCCCCGGGGCGCACCTGCCCGACGGCGCCGCGCGCGCGGGGAGCGCCGTCGTCGGGCCGGAATTCACCCGGGGCGGGAGACGTGAACCACGGCTCCTCGACGAGCAGCCGGCCCCCCGCCGAGCGGTAGCCCTCGGCGATCGCGGGCGGGACGGGACCGAGACCGAGCTGGTCGGCGCCCGCGAGCTCGTACAGGGGGTCGGCCCACAGGCAGCGCTCGGTGTCGATCACGCCGCTCAGCCGCAACGGGGACGGCTCGTCGGGGGAGCCCACCGGGTCCACTGGGTCCACTGGGTCCACTGCGTCCGCGGGGCCGGGCGACCCGGCCGCGAGGAAGAGGTTGCCCGGCCACAGGTCGGCGTGGACGAGGCGCGGGACCGTGACCTCGGCGAGCGCGTCGTGGTGGCGCGCGACCACGGCCCGCAGGGCGTCGGCCGGGAGGTCGACGTCCCAGGTCCGGGCGTCGGCGAGCAGGGCGTCGACCATGAGACCGAACGCCTCGGGCCATGTCGGGGCGCTCATCCCGGACGCGGGGGCGGGGTAGCCGAACGCGTCTCCCGTGACGGTGTGCAGGCGGGCCATGAACGCGCCGAGGTCGTGCCGGACGCGTTCCGTCGCGGCGTCGTCGAGCGGGGGCAGGGCGTTCCACACGTCGCCGTCGAGGAACGTGACGACCAGGGCGTCGCCGTCGAGCGCGGTCCGGCTGAAGTCGCTGTGGACGACGCGCGGCATGAGGAGGTCGGGGCGGTCCGCCACACGCCGGTAGACGTCCTCCTCGGTGCCGAGGATCCCGTGCTCGTAGCGCAGGAGGCGGGAGGTGTCGGCGCTCGTGATCTTCACGACGAGGCGCCGACCGTCCGTGAGGTCGACCCGGAATGTCGAGGCGAACAGGCCGCCGTCCAGGGGAGCGGCGTCGGCGATCTCGCCGAGCGGGGACACGATGCGGGAGAGCTGGTCGTCGGTGACCGTCATCTTGGTGAGCACGCTGGCGATCGTATCGATTCGAGGGGCCCTGCGGTAGGGCGTGGCCACGCTTGGATCGCGAGGTTCCTCGTCGAGTGTGCAGTTCGGGCTGTCTCGCGGGCCGTGGGACAGCCCGAAC
>NZ_JBHUAD010000316.1:0-3652 GCF_042789955.1 Oerskovia sp. NPDC056781 | reverse complement strand
GCAGCGCGTCACCCCTTCGTGCGTCCGCCGGTCAGTCCGTGCTGCGCACCATGGTCCGGATCCCCACGGCCAGCCCGACGGCGGCGGTCACCAGCGCGGCGACCCAGCCCCAGGCGGCGGCCGACGAGGTCAGGTCGCCCGCGAAGAGCGAGCGCTCGGCGTCGACCAGGTAGGTCAGGGGGTTGAGGTGGGCCGCGGCCCGCATCCACGACGGGCCGGTCTCGAGGGGCAGCAGCATGCCGGACAGGATCATGAGCGGGAAGAGCAGCGTCTGCTGCACGAGCCAGAACATCCACTCCTGCTTGCGGACCGCGAGGGCCAGGGCGTAGCTGAGCGATCCGACCCCGACGCCGAAGATCGCGAGCATGAGCAGCCCGAGCACCGCGCCCACGGGGTAGAGCTCGAACCCGAACGGCAGCATCACGAGCACGACCACGACGGACTGCGCAGCGATCGGCACCATCTCCTTGAGGGCACGCCCCACGAGCAGCGACGGCCGGGACAGGGGCGAGACGAGCATGCGCTCGTGCGCGCCGGTGTTGAGCTCCTGCTGGAGGTTGGCGCCCGTGGTCGAGGTGCCGAAGAGCGTCGTCATCACGAGGATCGACGGCACGAACCACTGCCAGACGCTGCCTCCGAGCGTCCCGGCCGCGCCGCCGTCCTGCCCGCTGAGCGTGCCGACGAGCAGGGGGCCGAACAGTGCGAGGAACACGAGCGGCTGCACGAGACCGAACACGACCGAGAACGGGTCGTGGAGCAGCGGGCGCAGCTCGCGGACCAGGACGATCGAGGTGTCGCGGGCGAGGTGCGCGAGCCGCCCGCGGGGGCGGACGCCGGGGCGTCCTGCCGCGCCGGCACCGCGCTGAGTGCGTGCGGGAGAAGGGCCGTGCCCCGTGGTGGTGTCGACGGTGCTCATGCTGCGTCCTTCCCGGAGAGCGTCGCGCTCTCGGTGGTTCGTGCGGAGGGTGAGGTCGCGCCGGGGACGTCCGGCGTCCCCGTCTCGCGCAGGCTGCGCCCGGTCAGGGCGAGGAACACGTCGTCGAGCGTGGGGCGGTGGACCTGGGCCGTGGCGACGACGACGCCCCCGTGGTCGGCCGCGCGCAGCAGGGCCGGGAGGAGCGCGGGCCCGTCCGCGGCGCGGGCCGTGACCTGGGTGCCGACCGTCTCGACCTCCCGGACCCCGTCCGCGCGGGAGACGAGCTGCGCGAGCCGAGCGCCGTCGTCGGGCGTCGTGGCGTCGAGGACCACGCGGTCTCCGGCGAGGTTCGTCTTGAGCGCCTCCGCGGTGTCGTCGGCGATGACCTCGCCGTGGTCGACGACGACGACACGCTCGGCCATGGTGTCGGCCTCGTCGAGGTAGTGCGTGGTCAGGACGATCGTCATGGGATCTCCCGTGGTGGCGAGCGCGTCGGTCCGCATGCGCAGGACGTGCTCCCACAGGTTGGCGCGGTTGTGCGGGTCGAGCCCGGTCGAGGGCTCGTCGAGGAACAGGAGCGAGGGCGAGTGGACCAGGCCCATCGCGACGTCGAGGCGGCGACGCTGCCCGCCCGAGAGGTCGGCGACCTTGCGCGTGCGCAGCGCGGTCAGGTCGAGCGCCTCGAACAGCTCGTCGGCGCGGCGGCGCGCGGCCCGGCGGTCGAGGCCGTACACGACGCCCTGCGTCACGAGCTCGTCGACGGCCCGCTGGTTGTGGCCCGCGGCGTTGCCCTGCCCGACGTACCCGATGTGGTGACGGACCTGCGCGGGGTGCGCGACGACGTCGTACCCCGCGACGGTCGCGCTGCCCGAGGTGGGCGCGATGAGCGTCGTGAGCATGCGCAGGGTCGTGGTCTTGCCGGCCCCGTTGGGGCCCAGGACGGCGACGAGCTCGCCCGGCTCGATGTCGAGCGAGATGCCGCGCACGGCGTGCACGGTCTCGTGGCGGCTCACGACGAAGTCCTTCGTGAGGGAGCGGGTGTGGATCACGGTGTCCTCCAGGAGTGGGTGATGACCCCACCCTGGTGGAGGTAGCGGTCAGCTTCTGTCCGCTATCTCGTGCGACGCTGGGACCATGCTCGAGACCTCGGCCCGGCTCCTCGCCCTGCTCTCCCTGCTCCAGGCCCGCCGCGACTGGCCGGGGGAGGCGCTCGCCGAGCGCCTGCGCGTCAGCCCGCGCACGGTGCGGCGCGACGTCGACCGCCTGCGTGAGCTCGGCTACCCGGTCCGCGCGACCAAGGGGCCCGACGGCGGGTACCGCCTCGACGCCGGTGCCGACCTCCCGCCCCTGCTGTTCGACGACGAGCAGGCCGTCGCGGTCGCCGTCGCCCTCCAGACCTCCCAGGTGGGCGGGCTGGAGGAACCGGCGCAGCGGGCGCTCGCGACGATCCGCCAGGTCATGCCCGCGCGGCTGCGGGGTCGGATCGACGCGCTCGAGGTGACCGTGGTGCGGTCGTCCGCGCAGGCCGCGCGGCCCGACGTCGACCCGGCCGTGCTGGTCGCGGTGGGCAGCGCCGTGCGGGCGCGCGAGGTGCTGCGCTTCGACTACGACGGCGGGACCGCGCCGCTGCTCGGCTCGGGCGACGCGGCCTTCCGGCCCCCGCGCCGCGCCGAGCCGCACCACCTCGTGACGTGGGGCGGGCGCTGGTACCTCGTCGCGTGGGACCTCGAGCGCCAGGACTGGCGCACGTTCCGCGTCGACCGGATGACCCCGCGGACGCCCACGGGGCCGCGGTTCGCGCCGCGGGAGCTGCCGGCGGTGCCGACGGGCCGTGGGGGCGCCGGTGGAGGAGCGGCCGGGCCGTCGCGGGGTGACGGACCGGCGGGCGGTGGTGCGGACGGGGCGCCGGGTCCGCGTCCGGCCGGGGGAGAGGGCGCAGGGCGGGGGCGGCGCACCCGTGTGCCGGGCACCGTGCCCGACGTCGCCGCGTACGTCGCGCACCAGTTCTCCCGTCCGCGGTGGCCCGCCGAGGGAGAGGTCGTCCTGCACGCCCGGGCGGACGACCTCGCGCCGTGGGTGGGGGACCAAGGACTGATCGAGCCGCTCGGTCCCGACCGGTCCCGGCTCGTCGCCGGGTCGTGGTCGTGGCGCGGGCTTGCCGCGTGGGTCGGCATGTTCGACGTCCCGTTCGAGGTCGTCCGGCCGGCCGAGCTGCGCACCGCGGTCCGCGAGATGGGGGAGCGGTACCGGGGGGCCGTCGGCGGCCCGGACGGTGGCGCGGGTCAATGATCTGGGGGTGGCGCGGGTCGGTGACCTGGTCGTGGCGCGGAGGCGGCGGCCTGTCGGTGAAATCGCGACGTGGCGATGCGAGGTGGTGACGTGCTCGATGGCCCGGCTCGGTGACCGGGGTCACGCGGGACCGGGTTGACCAGAGCGTTCACCTCCCCGTAATGTTCTCGAAGTCAGCCCGGCAGGGAGAGACAGACACCACTGCGAAGCTCCTCGGAGCCGCCGCGAAGTGGCTGTTGCCCCGGACTGAAATCCGACATCTTGCTCTGGATGCCTCGCGCCTCCAGAGCCTGACGGCGGGGATCGACCTCCGAGTTTGACCCGGTTCGCCGGGTTTGAAACGAAGAAGCCGGTCTGGTAGGTTAGAGAAGTTGCCCCGAGTGAAGGCCCCTGGTGGGTTGGAGTCGGTGCGTGTCGGTTGCTTGAGAACTCAACAGTGTGCTTGAT
>NZ_JBHUAD010000315.1:0-3671 GCF_042789955.1 Oerskovia sp. NPDC056781 | reverse complement strand
CGCTTTTTAGTTACAGCTTATGGTTCTTGTGTTGGTGGTCGCCTAGCTCTCTCGTGTATCGCCGGTTGGGTGGGGGGTGGGGCCGGGGGTGCGCGCCGGGGCGGTGGGGGGGCGCCGCGCGGGGTGCCCCACTCCCCCGTCCCCCAACGCAGGGCATCCGAAGATTATTCACCCACAAGCGTGCGCCTGATGACGACGCCCGCCACGAGCGGCCGCTGACCAGCGGGAACGCAGTCGCCCTGGGCGGGTCGCGCGGTCGTCGCCCTGCCGGACATGCCCGGCAGGCCTGACATGCCCGACGGCGGACGCTCGCCTCTCGCGCGAGGCGCGCTCCGCCGTCGGGCACCTGTCACGGGCTACGCCTGGGCGGGCTCGTACTGCTCGACGTAGCGGTCGATCTCGTCGAGGTACGCCGCGCGACGCTCCGCGTCGATCCACGAGGCCTCGAACGAGTTCTTCGCGAGCGTCACGACCTCCTCGGACGTGAGGCCGGCCTTGGCCGCGACCGCGGCGTAGTTGTCGGCCACGTAGCCGCCGAAGTAGGCCGGGTCGTCGGAGTTGATGGTGATCTTGACGCCGTCGCGCAGGAGCTGGGCGACCTCCACGGCCTTCATGTCGTCGGTCACGAAGCTGTTCGACACGGGGCAGCTCGTCAGGCCGATGCCTCGGGCCTTGACCTCGGCCACGAGCGCGGGGTCCTCGACGATGTTGGTGCCGTGGTCGATGCGGTCGACCTCGATGGTCTCGAGCACCGTGCGGATGTTGTCGATGCTGCCGACCTGGTCGATGTCGCAGTGCATCGTCAGGCGGTAGCCGAGCTCACGGGCACGGGCGAAGACCGTGGTGAACTTCTCGGGCGGGTTGCCGCGCTCGTCGGAGTCCAGTCCCACGCCCAGGATCAGGTCCTTGAACGGCACCGAGGCCTCGAGCGTCTCGGCGGCGCTCTCCGCCGAGAGGTCGCGCAGGAAGCACAGGATGAGGTCGGCGTCGACACCGAAGTCGGCCGCGGCGGCCGCGGCGCGGTGGTAGCCCTTGACGACGGCCTCGAACGGGACGCCGCGCGCGGTGTGCGCCTGGGGGTCGAAGAACATCTCGGCGTGCTTGACGCCGTTCGCGGCCGCGCGCAGGAGGTACGCGTGGGCGAGCTCGAAGAAGTCGTCCTCGGTCTGCAGGACGTCCATGGCCGGGTAGTACACGGCGAGGAAGCTCGTGAGGTCCGTGAACCTGTACGTCGCCTGCACCTCCTCGACCGTGGTCTGGCCGATGTCGATGCCGTTGCGCTCGGCGAGGCGGAGCTTGAGGTCCGGCTCGAGGGTGCCCTCGAGATGCAGGTGGAGCTCGGCCTTGGGCAGCCCGGTGACGAAGTCCAGGGTGGGCTGGAGGGGCAGAGGCATGGTTCTCCTTCGTGTGGGGGTCGTCCTCCCATCATGCCTTGCGCGCCGGTGGTGGCCCGTGGCCGGTCACGGCCTCGCCTCCCGCGGCGTGACCACATCGCGAGACGGTCTGCTCGCCCTGCGGTCGCCGTCCTTACCGTGGGACGCGAAGTTACCGGGTAGTACGGTCCCCCCTCGAAGCCCAGGGGACCTCCTCGACGCTTCCCCGAACCCCGCAGGAGCACTCCCGTGACCACGACGGCAGCACACTCGACCGCCGACCCGTCCGGCGCGACCGGCACCGCCGGCACCGCCGGCTCTGTCGGGCGGGCCGGCACCGCCGGGTCGCCCGGCGCCCCGGACGCCCCCGCCAACAGCAAGGGGCGCGTGATCTTCGCGAGCCTCATCGGCACCTCGATCGAGTTCTACGACTTCTACGCGTACGCGACGGCTGCGGTCCTCGTCTTCCCGGCCGTGTTCTTCTCGGCCCTCGACGGCAGCACGTCCCAGCTCCTCGCGTCGTTCGCGGTGTTCGGCGTCGCGTTCGTCGCGCGGCCCCTCGGGTCGATCGTGTTCGGCCACTACGGCGACCGGATCGGCCGCAAGGGCACGCTCGTCGCGTCGCTCCTGACCATGGGCGTCGCGACGTTCCTCATCGGCCTGCTGCCGCCGTCGTCGACCCCGGGCTGGTCCGTGCTCGCGCCCGCGCTGCTGGTCCTCATGCGCTTCTGCCAGGGCCTGGGGCTCGGCGGCGAGTGGAGCGGCGCTGCGCTGCTCGCGACCGAGAACGCCCCCGCGGGCAAGCGCGCGATCTGGGGCACGTTCCCCCAGCTCGGCGCCCCGATCGGGTTCATCCTCGCGAACACCACGTTCCTGGTCCTCGCCGAGACGCTGACCGACGAGCAGTTCTCCTCGTGGGGCTGGCGCGTGCCGTTCCTGGCCAGCGCGCTCCTCGTGATCGTGGGCCTGTGGGTCCGTCTGCGCCTGGTCGAGAGCCCCTCGTTCCAGAAGGTCGTCGAGACCGGCGCGGTCGCCAAGCTGCCCGTGGCGCAGGTGTTCCGCAGCTCGTGGCGCCAGATCGTGCTCGGCACGTTCATCATGCTCGCGACGTACGTGCTGTTCTACCTCATGACCACGTTCACGCTGACGTTCGGCACCGCGCCCGCCGAGGTCCCCGCGGGGAGCGGCGGCGCGCCGGGCCTCGGCTACGAGCGCACCGACTTCCTCGTGATGCTCATCGTCGGCGTCGTCTTCTTCGGGATCTTCACGCTCGCGTCCGGGCCGATGGCCGAGAGGTTCGGGCGGCGCAAGCACCTCCTCTGGACGACCGTCGCGATCATCGCGTTCGGCGCCCTCTTCGTGCCGCTGTTCATGGGCGGGACCGTGGGAGTCATGACGCTCCTGGTCGTGGGCTTCACGCTCATGGGCCTGACGTTCGGCCCCATGGCCGCGATCCTGCCCGAGCTCTTCCCCGCCAACGTCCGGTACACGGGCTCGGCGATCGCCTACAACCTGTCGTCGATCCTCGGGGCGGCCGTCGCACCGTTCATCGCGGTCGCGCTGTGGGAGCAGGCGGACGGCTCGCCCGTGCTGGTCGGGGTCTACCTGTCCGCCATGTCGGTCCTGACGCTCGTGGCGCTGCTCGTGAGCAAGGAGACCAAGGACGTGGAGTACACCGACAACGTGAGCTGACCGCTCGGTGCCGCGAGACAGGGTGCCCGCTATCTCGTCGCGGCTGCCCGTGCCGAGTCCAGGCTCTCGCGGACCAGCCCCAGGACGACCGCGAGCTCGTCGGCGTCGCGCGGTCCGTAGACCATGATCTCGGTCGCGTGGTCCGCGTACTGGTGCGGCTCGCCCCAGCCGGCCGCGCAGACCTCCTCGGCCCGCGGTCGTGGCAGGCACAGGTGCAGGCTCGTGTCGGTCACCCCGTGCAGGTGGACCGGTTCGAGGCGCTGGTCGGGTGCCGCGAGTGACGTCGCAGGGACCGTCGTGCGGTCGAGGCCGTCGAGGAACAGCGCCCGGGACGTCGCCGGGGACACCGAGCTGTGCCCCTCCCGGACCTCGTCGATCGTGGTCGCCGCGAGCACCAGCTCGCCCCACAGCGCGGCCGGAGAGAGCTGGTCGACCTGCCGGTGCGGCCCCTCGTCCGACGTGGTGGGGCGAGGGCCTCGGCGAGGGGGCAGCGTCATGGCTCGGAGGCTAGCGGCGGCGCCCCGGTCGCGGCGAGGTAATTGTCCGTGTCCCGGGTGGCGCACCTCGGACGCCCGACGCCGGAGCGCACCTTCACGGGGGAAGGTG
>NZ_JBHUAD010000314.1:0-3690 GCF_042789955.1 Oerskovia sp. NPDC056781 | reverse complement strand
CGGCAGCATCGGCCTCGAGCCGCGGGCTCGTCGCCTTGAGCTCGAACGGCGCCACGAGCGACGTCCAGCCGCCCGAGGCCACGCCGCGTCCGTCGAGGTCGAGCTCGGCCGACGTGTCCTGGTTCAGGAACGTGACGTCCTTGCCCGACAGGTCGCTCACGAGCTTCGGCGCGGCCTGGACAGGGACGCGCAGCTCGCTGCCCGACTCCGGCGTGAGGACCAGGCGACCCGTGAGCATGCCGACGAAGTCGCGCGGTACGCCCGAGGTGGTCTCGGCCGACGTCGGGTCGAGCTGCTTCGCGAGCGTCGCCGGGTCGGCCGTCAGGGTCAGCGTGACCGTCCGGGTCTGGCCGGCGGGGATCGTGAGGTTCGCGGGCGAGACCGTGACGGTCGCGCCCCCCGCGGTGCTCGACGTCGTGAACGCCGCCGCGTACTTCACGGCCTGCGAACCCGTGTTCTGCACGTTGACCGTGCGACGCTCCTTGACGGTCTTGTCCGCCACGGGCACGAGCCCGTACGACACCGAGACGAGCTCCTTGTCCTGCGCCGAGAACGCGAGGGTCGAGTTCTTCACCGCGTCGACCGCGTCCACGCGACCCGACCCGACCCGCTCGGGGCCGTACGCCGTGCCCGTGCCGCCCTGGCCCGTCCACACGTCGTGCGAGGCCGTGTTCATGACGGCCGTCTTGACCTGCTGCGCGCTCCAGCCCGGGTGGGCCTCCTTGACGAGCGCCGCGATGCCCGCGACGTGCGGGGTGGCCATGGACGTGCCCGACTTGATGCCGGGCTGCGTGAGACGACCCGAGGCCACGGACGAGATCCCCGTGCCCGGTGCGGCGACGTCGGGCTTCACGACGCCCAGCGAACCGTGCACCCCGCGCGACGACCCCGCGTTGAGCGTGTCCCCGATCGCGGGGATCTCGACGAACGACGAGTTCGCGAGCGACGGGCCGAGCGTCAGGACGACGCCGCCCGCCTCGATCGCCGGACGCAGCGCGTCGTGGCTCGGACCCGTGAGCTGTGCACCCGGGATGCCCGCGTTGCCCGCGATCCCGGCCGCGAAGACCTCGAGCTCGGACGACAGCAGGACGCCGACAGCGCCCGCGGCCTGCGCGTTGTTGAAGCGCGCCGCGCTCCCGCACGCCCGCGTGGCGTCGTTGTCGTCCCAGTACAGGAACGCGATCTTGCCCGCCGTGGCGGCGGCCTGGGCCGGGGTCAGGGGCGTGCACCCGCTGACCGTGGCGCCCAGGAACGCGACCTCGGCCGTCACGTCCGCCGAACCCGCGTAGCTCTGCGAGTTCTGCGCGGGGTAGGAGCCCGCGACGCCCGCAGGGGCCGTGACCTCGACGCCGTCGAACGTCTGGGTGTTGCCCACCGAGTTCGCGACCGTGAGAGAGGTGCGCGCGTTGCCGGGCGAGCCGCCGACGTCGGTCACGTCGCCCGCGTTGCCCGACGCGACGACCGCGAGCGTGCCCAGCCGCGAGAGCTGGTCGATGAACAGGTTCTCCGGGTCGTCGGCCGGGCTGTTGTCCGAGCCGAGGGACAGGTTGACGATGTCGAGACGGTCGGACAGGTCGCCGTCACCGTCCGGGTCGGCCGCGAACTCGAGCGCGTCGACCACGACGTTCGTCGAGCCGCCCAGGTCACCGAAGACCTTGAGCGCGTACAGGCCCGACTCGGGTGCCGAGCCCGGCCCGACCGTCCAGTCGGAGATGTCCGTGAGGGTCGTGTAGTCGCCGTCGAACGTCGTCCCGTCGGCCAGGACGCCGTAGCCGCCCGTCGTGCCGGCGACGTGCGAGCCGTGACCCGAGCCGATCGAGTCGAGCGAGTCGATCGGGTTCTCGTCCGGCGTCGGGATCAGCGACGTGCCCGGTACGGTGCCCGACGCGTCGTAGTCGTACCCCGCGAAGTCGTACCCGCCGAGGTACTTGGCGTCGTCGAACGTCCCCGCGGGGACGGGGCCCTGCCCCTTGACGCCGTACGCCTCGTCGTACGCGGCCTGCGTGCCCGGCCCGCCGAAGCCGGCGTGCGTGTAGTCGATGCCCGTGTCGATGATCCCGATCCGGACGCCCTGCCCCGTGTAGCCCGTGCTCTGCCAGGCCTCGAGAGCGCGAGTGAACGCGTCGGTGCCCTTGTTCGAGGGTGTCTTGGGGATGATGCGGTAGACCGTGACGACCTTGTCGTCGGCGGCCAGGGCCCGCACCTGCTCGGCGTCGCCCGTCACGACGACGCCGGGGACGAGCCTGCTCGTGACCGACACCTGCTGGGGCGCGCCCGCGGCGCGAGCACTGCGGGCGTTCGTCTGCGCGGGGACGACGGTGTCCGCGAGGCGCTCGACGACGGCCTGGTTGTCCTCGACCTGCGCCGGGCTCGCGCCCTGGTCAGCGAGGTCCGCACCGGACGGGGTGTCGAGCTGGACGAACGCGGTCACGGTCCCCGAGGAGTCGGCGAGCGAGGGGGCGACCTTGCCCGCCTCGCTCTCCGTGGGGGACAGCGAGCTCGCGGACTTCGACGTGAGGTCGGGGCCGGACGGGCCGGCGGGATCGGACGGTAAGGACGCGGCAGGCAGCGTCGATGCTGCGACCACCGCCAGTCCTGAGAGAGCAGCTAACAACGAACGGTGCTTCATCGACACTCATTTCCCCGGTACGGACCGGTGGCGTTGAAGGTGCGTGGTGGTTCCCCCGTGGTGGTCGCCGACGGCTGTGTGCAGACGACCGTGCCTGCACGCTATAGGTGAAGTCCGACGCCCGCGCGCTGCGCGAACGTCACCGAACCAGGACCGACCGGTCAGGGGCCCCGGACCGAGGCAGCCGGGACAAACCAGGACAGGACGTGCTCCGCCCCTTACGATCGGTCCGGGGGCGCGGAACACCGGGGTTTCGCAGACGGTCCTCACCCACGTGTCGACGTTGTCCGCGGGCAGCGGTCGACCCGGCCCACGCTGTGAAGGAGCACCACATGTCACGTCGTACGACCCGCATCGCAGCCGTCTCCGCGGCGATCCTCGTCGCCGGGGTGTTGAGTGCGACGCCCGCGCTCGCCGACGGCCCCGACCTCACCTCGAAGTCGTTCGGTGCTGAGGACGAGGTCTGCTCGGTCATCGCCCAGCCCACCCCCGCGGGCCAGGACGTCGCCTTCACGCCCGCGCCCACCGTCCAGTGCTTCGACACGTTCGGCGAGGCCATCGAGTCCGCCACGGGCGTGCCCGTGACCGACCCCGCCGTCGAGGCCGGAGAGCCCGCGGCCCTGCGTGCCTTCGCGCAGGACCAGGCCGCCCAGGCACAGTCCCGCTCGGCCGGTCCGGACGCGAGGGCCGCCGCGCCGGGTACGACCATGATGCTGGGTGTCGCGTACAAGGGTGCCAACCACACCGGGGGCAACAAGGTCTTCTGGAGCAACGGCGGCTACGGCTGCATGACGGGCAACACGTACGGGTTCCCCAAGCTGTCGCCCTACCTGATGAACAACAACATCAGCTCGTTGAACGCGTACGCCGAGTGCTGGGCGACCCTCTACGACCTCGAGAACTACGTCAAGGGCGCCTCGACGAACTGCGTCCCCTTCTGCGCGACGCTCGGGTCGATGAACGACCGCGCGTCCTCGATCGTCTTCCGTCCCGCAGGCAGCGGCATCGACTGACACCTGCTCCCGCTCGCGTCCGTCGGGCACGTCGTTCCTCGCACGACG
>NZ_JBHUAD010000313.1:0-3714 GCF_042789955.1 Oerskovia sp. NPDC056781 | reverse complement strand
AGAGAGGCCCATCCGGGGAACCGGGCGGGCCTCTCTTGGTGCGTGGAGCCGTGGACGACTACCGCAGGACGACCGTGTACGCGCCACCGCCGTAGCCCGCCACGTCCACCTCGGCGTCGAGCCGACGACCCGTGCTGCGCAGGAACGACACGGCGGTGCCGGGCAGGGCGGCCCGCGTCGAGTCGAACACGTCGGCGAGCACCAGGTGCGGGGCGTCCTGCGTGTTGAAGAGCCCGGCCGTGACGTTGAGGACCTCCGAGACGTTCTCGAGCAGCACGTCGCTGAGCCTCCCGTCCGCCGCGGCGTCCTTCGCCGGTCCGGGCGGCATGAGGCCGATCGACGCACCGAGGTACGCGCCCAGGGGGACGTCGACCGCGACCACGGCCTCGACCTGGCCGCGGTTGCTCAGGTAGGTGGCCACGACGAGTCCCTTCGTCTCGGGCGTCATGAGCCGGCCGGCCGGCACGGCCGTGCACGCACGGCCGACCAGGCCCGCGTACAGGTCCTTGATCTCCTTGAGCTGGGGCAGGGGCGTGGTGGTCACGAGTGGGGTCCTCCGGGGTCTCTCGGTGGGTGGTGCGCTGGGGGTGCGCGTGGATGAGGTCAGCGGAAGTGCGGACGCAACGCCGACTCGAACGTGCCGGCGTCGAAGGGCTTGGCGATGAGGAACAGCGCCCCCTCGCTCTCGGCGAGCTCGCGCATCTGCGGCGAGCCCTCCGACGTGACGAAGCCGAACGGGACGCTCGAGCCGCCCGCGCGCAGCGCACGCAGGAAGTCGATCCCGTTCATCTCGGGCATGTTCCAGTCCGACAGGACGAGGTCGGGCTTCTCCGCGCGGGTCAGGGCGAGCGCCTCGGCGCCGTCACCGGCCTGGACGACGTCCCAGTCGCCGAAGCCCGCCTGACGCAGGGTGCGCAGGACGATCTGTCGCATGACGCGGCTGTCGTCCGCCACGAGGACTCTCACAGGTCTTCTCCGTTCGTCGAGGTCCACAGCTGGATGAGGATCGGGCCGCCCCACCAGAGCAGCGCCTGCTCGTGGTCGGCCGGGCGGGAGGCCGGGGGCTCGGCGTGCTCGACGACCGGCAGCGTCAGCGACGACCCCTCGGGCATCATGGCCTTGAGGTTCCCGCCGACGACGTTCGCGACCTCCCCGAGCGCGTCCTGGACGTCCTCGAGCGTCACCGGCTCGTCGTCCTCCTTGAGCAGGAGCGAGCGGGCGAGACGGTCCGCGGTCTCACGGGCCGTCACGACCAGGGTGCGCGAGACCGCCGGTCCGACGATGTCGACCCAGGCGTACAGCGGGTCGCTGATCGGCTCCTCCAGGGCCTCCATGGGCAGGAGCAGCCCCGGCTCGCCGTCGACCATCGCGGTGAACAGGTCCTGCGCCATCGGGACGACGCTCTGTGCGAGCGTCGAGGTGGTGTCGGTCATGCGAGCTCCTTCTGCGGCAGCAGCCCGAGCATGTCGAGCTTCGCCTCGAGCGCATCAGGGGTGAACGGCTTGATGAGGTACTCGTGCGCTCCTGCCGCGAGGGCGCGCACGATCTGGTTCTGCTCGGACTCGGTCGTGACCATCATGAGGGTGAGGTCGCGCCAGTCCCGGCGCTTGCGGACCTCCTGGACGAGCTCCAGGCCGTCCATCACGGGCATGTTCCAGTCGACGCACGCCAGGTCGAAGCGTTCACCGGCCTCGAGCAGGTCGAGCGCTGCGCGCCCGTCCCCCGCCTCGGCGATCTCGAAGCCGAGACCCTTCAACGTCGACGCGACGATACGGCGCATCACGCGCGAGTCGTCGATCACCAGCGCTCTCATGCGCTGCCTCCTCGGAGTCGGTAGATGGAGCCGTGTGCGCCGTCGACGCGTTCCCACGCGGGATCGACACCGACGGTCGTCTCGGCGGCACCCAGGATCAGGTAGCCACCAGGTCTCACCCGGCTACGGAGCCGGGCGAGGATCGACTGCTTGGTGGGCATGTCGAAGTAGATGAGGACGTTGCGCAGGAAGACCACGTCGAACGTCCCGACGCCCGGAGGCGGCGTGAGCAGGTTGTGCTTCTCGAACGTCAGGTTCCGGCGCAGCGCGGGGTCGACCTCCCACTCCGCGCCCGCGCGCCGGAAGTGGCGGACGAGCATCGGGGCGGGCAGCCCGCGGTTGACCTCGAGCTGGCTGTACCGGCCGCCACGGGCACGGTCGAGCACCTGCGCGTTGATGTCGGTCGCGAGGATCCGGAAGCGCTGGTGGCCCTGCTCGGCCAGGACCATCGCGATGCTGTAAGGCTCCTGTCCCGTCGAGCACGCTGCGGACCAGATCGACAGGTCGCCGTCGCCGTGGGCCGGCAGCACGACGCGTCGCAGGGCCGTGAACGGCGAGGTGTCACGGAACCAGGACGTCTCGTTGGTCGTCATGGCCTCGACCACGCGCACGATCTCGCCGCTCGAGCCGGTGCGCACGTACCTCTGCACGTACTGCTCGACGGCGTCGATCCCGTGGAGCCCCTTCTCCCGGGCCAACGGTCCGAGCCGCGACTCGACGAGATACTCCTTGCCAGGGGCGAGCTGGATCGCGCTGTGCCGGCGGACCAGGTCGCTCACGAACGAGAACGACTGGGTGGACACGGTCATGCGTGTGCTCCTTCGATCGCCGAGACGACGGCTCGGGCGAGGTGGTCGAGCGGAAGGACCTGGTGGGCGTGCCCCGCAGTGACCACGGCACCCGGCATGCCCCACACGACCGACGAGGCCTCGTCCTGGGCGACGACGTGTCCCCCGGCCCCGGTGACCGCTCCTGCGCCGTCGCGCCCGTCCGAGCCCATGCCGGTCAGGACGAGCGCGAGAAGGTCGCCACCCAGCACCTGGACCGCGGACCGGAACAGGACGTCGACGGAGGGGCGTGTGAAGTTGACCGGTGGGCCGTCCGTGACGGCGGTCACCAGGCTGGAGCCCCGGCGCACGACCTCGAGGTGACGCCCGCCGGGGGCGAGGTAGGCGTGCCCAGGCGAGAGGATCTCCCCTCCGACGGCCTCGACCACGGTCGTGGGCCCCTCACGGTCGAGCCGTTCCGCGAGCTGGCGGGTGAACACGGGCGGCATGTGCTGGACCACGAGGACCGGCACGGGCAGCGGCTCACGGATCGCCGAGAAGACCCTGCGCAGCGCGTCGGGCCCCCCGGTCGAGGAGCCGACGACGACGGCCCGGACCGGGCGTCGCGGCGCCGCCCTGCGCGTGGTCGGCACGGCGGCCGCGACCGCGCCGCCGGGCCCCGCCGCTGCTGGTCGACGGGCACCTGGCACGAGAGCCTTGATCTTGGGGACGAGCTCGAGCCCTACCCGTTCGAGGGCGGTCTGCACCGAGCCCGTGCCGCTGGGCTTCGTCACGTAGTCCGTCGCGCCGGCCGTGAGCGCGTCGAGCGTCGCCCCTGCTCCGCGCTCCGTGAGCGTCGAGAACATGATGACGGGCATGCGCCGGCCGGCGGCGCGCAGCGCGCGCACCGTCTCGATGCCGTCGAGCACGGGCATCTCGATGTCGAGCGTGATCAGGTCGGGCTCGAGCTGCTCGACCTTCGCGAGGGCGAGGCGCCCGTCAGCGGCGGTGCCGACGACCGTGATCTCGGGGTCCCGCTCGAGGGTCTGGGTGACGAGGCGTCGGATGACGACCGAGTCGTCGACGACGAGCACCCGGATCACGCGAGTCCTCCCGGGGCGGCGGGCAGGGACG
>NZ_JBHUAD010000312.1:0-3727 GCF_042789955.1 Oerskovia sp. NPDC056781 | reverse complement strand
CGGGTCTTTTGTGTATAAGCTCCCGGCGACTGGTCGCGCGGCCGCCCTCGCGGCGGACGTCGATCCGGACGGCCCGGGCGGCGCCGGGGGCCCCCGCGCCGCCGGCCGGGGTGAGGACGGGCTGGTGCTGGGTCATGTCGTCTCCTGGGTGTGGTGGGTGGCGGGTACCGAGGTGGAGGGCTGGCGTCCTCTACCTCGCGAGGGCGGGCTCCCGGGCGGCCGGCTCGGCCGTGTCCGCCGCCAGGCCCCAGTGGTGGGCCAGGAGCTCGAACGAGCGGGCCCGGTGGGCGGGGTCGTGGGCGGCGGTCGTGACCACGATCTCGTCGGCCGCGGTCACGCGCGCCAGGGTCTCGAGGCGTTCGACGACGGTCTCGGGCGACCCGACGAACCGCGTGTCGACGCGGTCCTGGACCGCGGCCCGGTCGGCGTCCGACAGGTCCTCCCACGCCGGCGACGTGCCGGGCGCCGGGTAGGCGATCGCGCCGCCGGCCCCGCGGCGGATCGACAGGACCCAGGCCGTGAACGGCTCGCCGATCCGGCGGGCCTCGTCGTCGGTGTCCGCGACGAGCACGTCTGCCGAGACCACGACGTACGGGCGGTCGAGCACGCCCGGGCGGAAGGCCGCCCGGTACGCCGCGATCGTGTCGAGGGTCGCGGACGGGCCCACGTGGTAGTTCGCGGCGAGCGGCAGGCCGAGCTCGCCCGCGACGCGTGCGCTCACGCCCCCGCTCGACGCGAGGACGAACAGGTCGAACGCCGCACCCTCGACGGGAGGGCTCGTCCATCCGGTGCCCGCGCCGTCGGCGAAAGTCCCTGCGCGCAGCCCGAGGACGAGCTCGAGCTCGGCACGGAACTCCCCCGGGGTCCGGCTCGCGCCCACGACCTCCTTCTGCGCGAGCAGCCGCTCGCGCAGCGCGGAGTCGTTGAAGTCGACGCCGGGCGCCGCGGGGATCAGCAGCCCGTCGACCACGCGCGTCCCGGCCGGGCGCGCGGGGGCGGGCGGGAGCTGCGGTGCGGCCGGTACCTCACCCGTGCCCGACGGCGGGACCTCGCCACTCGCGCTCTTCCCGCCCTTCGCGGGGGGCGGGGTGAAGGCCCGGCCCAGGCCCAGGTCCACGCGCCCCGGGTGCAGGGCCGCGACGGTCCCGAACTGCTCGGCCGCGATCAGCGGGCTCGTCGTGCTCAGCAGCACGGCCCCCGACCCGACGCGGATCCGCGACGTGCGCTCCGCGACGAGGGCCGCGAGGACCGCGGGGGACGCCGACGCGACGCCGGGCGACAGGTGGTGCTCGGCGAACCAGATGCGGCGGTAGCCGAGGGCGTCCGCACGGACCGCGGTGTCGAGGGTGTCGCGCAGTGCCTGGGCGCCTGTCGACCCCTCGCTCACGACGGCGAGGTCGAGGATCGACAGCGGGACCCGGGTCGGGGGCGAGGACTGAGGGGCGGTCGGCTGGTCGGAGGTGGTCATCGAAGGTCCTCTGTGAGTCGGTGGGGGCGCTGGCGGCCGGGTCAGCGGGACGGCAGGCCGCGGGCCGCGAGCGCCGAGTGCAGGTGCGCGTGGCCGCGCTGAGGGCCGGGGATCGCGAGCCGGTCGACCACGCGGCGCCGCCAGCTCTCCGTGAGGCCCTCGTCGCGGTAGAACGGTGCGATGACGTCCTCGTAGGCGTCGACGTGCTCGGCCTGGACGTCGAGGTCGTAGGTCTCGTGGTGCAGCACGGCGGCCTGCGGCAGGCGCGGCTTGACCCGCTCGCCTCCCGCGGGGTCCGGGTGCCCCACGACGAGGCCCACCACCGCGACGGTGCCCTCGGGCAGACCGAGCTCGGCCGCGACCTGCTCGGGGTGGTGGCGCAGCGCGCCGATGTACACGGTCCCGAGCCCCAGCGACTCGGCGGCGACGACGGCGTTCTGCGCGGCGAGCGCCGCGTCGACGAACGCCACGACCGTCGAGTCCAGGTAGTCGGTCCCCTCGAGCGCGGTGCCGTGGGCCTCGCCGATCGCTCGGGCACGCGCCAGGTCCGCGACCCACACGAGCAGGAGCGGTGCCTGCCGGATGTGCTCCTGGCCGCCCGCGAGCGCCGCGAGCCGGTCCTTGCGGCCGGGGTCGGTGACCGCGACGACGCTCCAGAACTGCATGTTGGACGACGTCGGGGCGGACTGCGCGGCCGCGACGAGCGTCGGCAGGACCGTCTCGTCGAGCGGGTCGGGAAGGTAGGCGCGGACCGTGCGGTGCCGCAGGATCCCGTCGATCGCCGCGGTGGGCGGAGCGAGGGGGACGGACTGGTCGGGGCCGTAGCGCTCGGTCAGCGGCGAGGTCGTCGCGGGTGCCGCCTCGGAGCGAGCGGGGTCGGCGGGCGCGGTCTCAGCGAGGGCGGTGAGGTCGGTCGTGGTCGACATGGTGGCCTTTCGGTGGGTCGGGGCGGATGGTGGTGCGTGTCGCAGGCGGGCCTGCCGGTCAGCCCGTCCGGCCGGGGACCTGCGCCACGGGACCTCGCGCGAAGCGAGCCAGGGAGAACAGGCGGTCCGCGGCCTCGGGTGACGCGTCCGGTTCCTCGCGCGCCAGCTCGGCCAGGACGCGCCCGATCGACGGCGCGAACTTGAACCCGTGCCCAGAGAACCCCGCGGCGATCACGACGCGGCCCACGCGGTCGAGCACGAAGTCGTGGTCCGGGGTCGTGGTGTACGTGCACGAGACGGGCACGAGCCGGTCGGCGTCGGCACCCGGCACCCACGTCCGGACGTAGTCCTGGAGCTGGGCGAGCTGCCCCGGCTCGGGACGGAAGGTCCGCCGGTCGGGGTCCGTGCGAGGACCGACGCCGTGGAACCCGACCTTGATCCCCTCGCCCGGGGTCGCGAGCCCGTAGACGCCGCTGGGCCACGCGTGCGGCTCGGCAGGGGCGTGCGTGAACGCCGGCCAGGTGCCCTCCGCCGGTGCACCCGGGGCGAGCGCGAAGTGCGCGGGCTGCTCCTGGGTGACGACGAGGGGCGGGAGGGGCGCTGCGCCGTCGGGCTCGGGGAAGGCCTCCCCCAGCAGGCCCGCGCTCCACGCACCCACGGCGACCACGACCGTGCCCGCGACCAGGTCCCCCCGGTCCGTGACGACACGTACCGAGCCCGGACCCGGGTGGACGTGGCGGACGTGCACGCCGTGGCGGACGTCGGCACCGTGCGCGCGGGCCGCGGACTGGAAGGCTGCGACCGCACGGTCGGCGTGGACGCGCCCGGCCGTCGCGGTCTCGTGCAGGACGTCCCCCTCGAAGCGCAGGCCTGGCCAGCGGTCGGCGGCCTCCTCGGGGCGCAGCCACTCGTGCGGGATGCCCCGCGCGGCGAACGCGTCCCCGATCTCGGTGCGCCGCGGGACACCGTGGCTCACACCTCCCGTCAGCGTGAGGACCGCGTCCACGCGCAGGCCGGCGTCACGCTCGAGCTCGCGCCACAGGCCGAACGCCTCCTGCGCGAGGTCGAGGTACGCGGGCTGGGAGTACGTCGTGCGGTAGATGCGCGACGCGCCGTGCGAGGCGCCGTTCGCGTGGCCGGGCTCGAAGCGTTCGAGCAGGACGACGTCGTGCCCAGCGCGCGCGAGCTGCCACGCCGCGGCGGACCCCATGACGCCGCCGCCGACGACGACGTGCGACACGTGCTCGGTCATGCTGGCTGCCTCTCTCAGGACGGGCCGGTGCTCACGGAAGATGGCCGATGCCGCCCGGCCCGCGGGTCCCAGGAGGAGCCC
>NZ_JBHUAD010000311.1:0-3758 GCF_042789955.1 Oerskovia sp. NPDC056781 | reverse complement strand
AGAGACAGGGCCCCCCTCGGGAGAGGGGCGCCCGCCTGGTGGTCGACCGTCATCGGGTGCGCGCTCAGAGCGCCGAGGCGACGTCGTCGCGGATGCCCGCGAGAGCCGCCGGGAGGGCGGACACGTCCGTGCCGCCACCCTGGGCCATGTCGTCCTTGCCGCCACCGCCGCCGCCGAGCACGCCCGACGCCTTCTTCGCGAGCGCGCCCGCACGCAGGCCGGCCTCACGGGCCGGGGCGTTCGTCACGATGACGACCTGCGGACGGTCCTTGCTCACGCCGCCGACGGCGACGACGCTCGGCGCCGAGTCTGCGAGACGGCCGCGTACGTCGAGCGCGAGGGCGCGCAGGTCGTCCGCGGAGGCGACCTCGCCTGCGTCGTGCACGACGACGCGCACGGCCCCGACGGTCTCCGCGCCCGCTGCGAGGTTCGCTGCGGCTGCGAGGAGCTGGGCCTGGCGCAGCGCCGCGAGCTCCTTCTCGGCGTCCCGCAGACGCGAGACCAGCGAGCCCACGCGGTCCGGGAGCTCCTCGGTGCGCACGTTCAGCAGGCCCGTGAGCTGTCCGACGAGCGCGTGCTCCTTGGCCTGGAAGCCGTAGGCACCGTCGCCGACGAGCGCGTCGACACGGCGCACGCCGGAGCCGATCGAGGACTCGCCGAGCAGCGTGACCAGGCCGAGCTGACCGGACTGCTTGACGTGCGTGCCCGCGCACAGCTCGCGCGACCAGTCGCCGCCGATCGAGACCACACGCACCTGGTCGCCGTACTTCTCGCCGAACAGCGCCATGGCGCCCAGCGCCTTGGCCTCCGCGATGGGCATGACCTTGTCCGTGACCTCGAGGTTCTCGGCGAGCTGGGTGTTGACCCGCTCCTCGACCTCGGACAGCACCCCTGCGGGGACCGCGCTCGAGGCGCGGAAGTCGAAGCGGATGCGGCTCGGGGCGTTCTCCGACCCGGCCTGCGTCGCCTCCTTGCCCAGGGCCTCCTGGATGGACTTGTGGATCATGTGCGTCGCGGTGTGGGCGCGGCTGATGGCCTTGCGACGCGCCGTGTCGATCTGCGCGGTGCCCGGGTCGCCCAGCGCCACGACGCCCTCGACGAGGCGCCCGCGGTGGACCGAGAAGCCCTTGATGGGGCGCTGCACGTCGTCGACCTCGATGGTCGCGCCGCCGTCGAGCACGATCGTGCCGTGGTCGGCGAGCTGGCCACCGGCCTCGGCGTAGAACGGCGTGCGGTCGAGGACGACCTCGACGTCAGCCGGTGCCGTCGCGGCCGGGGAGGGCACGCCGTCGACCAGGAGGCCCACGACGTTGACCGACGCCGTGGCGTCCGTGTAGCCGAGGAACTCCACCGGACGGGCGAGCTCGCTCTGCAGGGCCTCGTAGGCGGCCGTGTCGACGCCGCCCGTGCGCTTGGCGAGCGCGTCGGCGCGCGCACGGGTGCGCTGCTCCTGCATGAGGGCGCGGAACGCCTTCTCGTCGACCTGGACGCCCTGCTCGGCAGCCATCTCGAGGGTCAGGTCGATCGGGAAGCCGTACGTGTCGTGCAGGGCGAACGCCTGGTCGCCGGGCAGCACGGGCGTGCCCCCCGTGCCTGCGCTCGACTTGGCGGCCGCGACCGCGGTGTCCAGGATCGTGGTGCCCGAGGTCAGGGTGCGGCGGAAGGCCTCCTCCTCGGCGTAGGCGATCTGCGAGATGCGCTCGAAGTCGGCGCCGACCTCCGGGTAGGAGGCCTGCATGGCGTCGCGCGAGACGGGGAACAGCTGCGGCAGCGCGGGGTCCTCGACGCCCAGCAGGCGCATCGCGCGCACCGAGCGACGCAGCAGGCGGCGCAGCACGTAGCCGCGGCCCTCGTTCGAGGGGCGCACGCCGTCGCTGATGATCATCAGGGCCGAGCGCACGTGGTCGGCGACCACGCGCATGCGCACGTCGTCGTCGGCGTCGGCGCCGTAGCGCTTGCCCGAGAGCTCCTGCGCGGCCTCGATCACCGGGAAGACCTCGTCGATCTCGTACATGTTGTCGACGCCCTGCAGAACGAGCGCGAGGCGCTCGAGACCCATGCCGGTGTCGATGTTCTTCTTCGTGAGCTCGCCCAGGATGGGGAAGGACTCCTTGGTCCCGCCGTCCCCGCGTTGGTACTGCATGAAGACGAGGTTCCAGATCTCGAGGAACCGGTCGCCCGCGAGGTCGATCGCCGGGCCGCCGTCGGGGCCGTAGGCAGGCCCGCGGTCGTAGAAGATCTCCGAGCACGGCCCGGCGGGCCCGCGGGCGCCCGTGGACCAGTAGTTGGGCCCCATGCCGAGTCCCTGGATGCGCTCGTCCGGCAGTCCGGCGATCTTCTTCCAGAGCTGGCGCGCCTCGTCGTCCTCGTGGAAGACGGTGACCCAGATCTTGTCCTCGGGGATGCCGTACCCGCCGTCGTCCTGCGACCGCGTGATGAGGTCCCAGGCGTAGGTGATCGCGCCTTCCTTGAAGTAGTCCCCGAACGAGAAGTTGCCGTTCATCTGGAAGAACGTGCCGTGGCGCGTGGTCTTGCCCACGTCGTCGATGTCGAGCGTGCGCACGCACTTCTGCACGCTCGTCGCACGGGTCCACGGCGCCGTCTGCTCGCCCGTCATGTACGGGATGAACGGCACCATGCCCGCGATGGTGAACAGCGTCGAGGGGTCCGGCGAGACGAGCGACGCCGAGGGCACGACGGTGTGGTCCTGGGCGGCGAAGTAGTCGAGCCAACGCTTGCGGATCTCGGCGGTACGCATGATGTCCTTCGGAAGTCGGAGACGGAACGGCCCGGGCGCGCCGCAGGGGCAGCGACACCGGCTAGAACAAGTATGTTCCCGGCGTGCTTCCCTCCCGTACGCGCGACGCTCGTCGCGAGGGAGGCAGCAGGCCCGGTGGGTGGATCAGTAGAACGAGTACCCGAGCAGGTCCTCGTCGTCGTCGACGCCGGGGTCTCCCGCGCGCTCGCGGCGCGCCGCACGGGCTGCGCGCACGTCTGCGGGGTCCGGCTGGCCCTCGGCGAGCAGGGACGCGAGCAGCTCGGCCTCGCGCGCGTCGCGCGCGGTGCGGAACTCCTCACGGAAGGTCCGGGCGAAGCTCGTGGCCTTCTCCCCGATCGAGTTGACCTGGTCTGTGGCCTGGTCGACGAGCGAGGCGGGCGCGTAGCGCGCGATCACCTGCCGTCCCTTGACGACGACGACCACGGTGATGGCGACGCCGACGCCGACCCAGAAGACCCGACGCATCAGCGACCGGTCCGAGGTCCGGACGAGCGGCCCGAGGCCCGCGCGAACGCCTGGCGCACGCCGTACGTGAACGCCGCGACCTTCACCAGCGGCGCCCCGAAGGTCGCCGCGTACAGACCCGTGAGGGCCGAGACGTTCTCGCTGACCTGCGCCGCGGACGTCGTGATCGTGTCGACCTTGACCAGCTGGCTGTTCGTCGTGGCCACGGTCGTGGCGGCCTCGTCGAGGATCGGCACCGAGTGGTCCGTGACCTCCTTGATGCTCACGCGGGCCTCGTCGAGCACCCGGCCGAGCTTGACCAGAGGAACCGCGAGGACCCCGACCAGCAGCACGAATGCGATGGCGGCGATCAGCCCGGCCACATCTCCTACGGACATCTCCTGCTCCTCCTTCGACGGCGCGACGCGACGGACGGCACGCCTCGCGAAACCTTACCCGGATGCACGAACGCCCCGCTCCCCGTCGAAGCGGTGAGCGAGGCGTTCGTGCACGGCGCGCGGCGCCAGCCGCGCAG
>NZ_JBHUAD010000310.1:0-3789 GCF_042789955.1 Oerskovia sp. NPDC056781 | reverse complement strand
GGGTCGAGCGGCCGGTCAGTAGACCGTGAGGCCCTTCGCCCGGAACTGGTCGCGCACACGATCGACCAGCTCGACGTCGGGCGCGGGGGTGTCGGTGAGCTCGTACTCACGCCCGAGCGTCTCCCACTTGTCCCGGCCCATCTGGTGGAAGGGCAGGACCTCGACACGGGTGACCGTGCCGGGCCGGATCTCGTTGAGCGAGGCCGCGTAGTCCGCGACGACGTCGACGTGCTCGGCCTGGTCGGTCAGGCCCGGGACCAGCACGTACCGGACCCAGACCTCGACGGGCCGCTCGGCCGTGACACCGCCGGGCAGGCCCGACTCGGCCAGACGCCGACCGAACATCAGGGTCGGCTCCAGGGCGCGGCCCGTGACCTTCTCGTACGTCGCGGCGTCGCCCGACTTGACGTCGAGGAGCACCAGGTCGGTGTCCGCGAGCATCTCGTCGCTCAGGTTTGCCCCGAGGAAGCCCGAGGTGTCGAGCGTGGTGTGCACGCCCATCTCCTTGGCGCCCCGCAGGATGCGCGCGGCGAACGCGGGCTGCATGAGCACCTCGCCGCCCGAGAGGGTCAGCCCGCCCTTGGTGGCGCGGAAGACCGGCAGGTACCGCTTGATGCGGGCCAGGAGCTCGTCGGCCGTGACCGGCTCCCCGTCCTTCATCTGCAGGGTGTCGGGGTTGTGGCAGTACAGGCACCGCAACGGGCACCCGTTGAGGAAGACCGTCAGGCGCGTGCCCGGGCCGTCCACCGCGGTCACGAGCTCCCAGGAGTGCACGGAGCCGAGCTCGCCCGAGCGCATCATCGCGAGCTTGTCGTGCCGGTCGAGGTCCTCGGCCGTCGAGAGGCCGGAGACTCCGGCCCCCGTCCTGCGGCGGGGGGCCTCCGGTGCGTCCAGGTCGCTGTCGTGACCCAGGCCGTCACCGGAGGTCCGCCACGGCAGCGGAGCCGAGGCGACCCCGTCGACCCCGTAGCGGGCGGCGGCACGCGCGGGCACCTGGCCTGCTGCGGGCGTCGAGAGAGTCGTCATGATGGTTCCGCCGTTCTGCGCTCAGAGAGCGCCGTGGAAGGTCCGCGAGAGGACGTCGAGCTGCTGCTCGCGGGTGAGCCGCACGAAGTTCACGGCGTACCCGGAGACACGGATCGTGAGCTGAGGGTAGTTCTCGGGGTGCTCCATGGCGTCCTCGAGAGTCTCCTTCACCAGCACGTTGACGTTCATGTGGTAGCCGTCGCCACCGACCGACGCGTCGAGCAGCCCCGCGAGGTTCGCGACCTGCTCGTCCCGGGTGCGGCCCAGGCCGCTCGGGACGACCGTGTTGGTCAGCGAGATGCCGTCCTGCGCCTCGTTGTACGGCAGCTTCGCGACCGACAGGGCCGAGGCGAGCATGCCGTGCGTGTCGCGCCCGTTCATCGGGTTGGCACCCGGCGAGAAGGGCTCGCCCGCACGGCGGCCGTCGGGCGTGTTGCCCGTGGCCTTGCCGTAGACGACGTTCGACGTGATGGTCAGGACGGACTGCGTCGGCAGGGCGTCGCGGTACATCTTGTGCGAACGGATCTTCGCCATGAACGACTCGACGAGCTCGACCGCGATCGAGTCGACGCGGTCGTCGTCGTTGCCGTAGGCCGGGTAGTCGCCCTCGGTCACGTAGTCGACCACGATGCCGCGCTCGTCGAACACGGGCGTGACCTTGGCGTACCTGATGGCCGACAGGGAGTCCGCCGCGACCGCGAGACCCGCGATGCCGCAGGCCATGGTCCGCAGGACCTCCTTGTCGTGGAGGGCCATCTCGAGACGCTCGTAGGCGTACTTGTCGTGCGACCAGTGGATGCAGTTGAGCGCCTCGACGTAGGTCTCGGCGAGCCAGTCCATGGTCTTGTCGAAGCGGGCGCGGACGTCGTCGTAGTCGAGGGGCTGGCCCTCGGGCACGGGGGCGACGACCGGGGAGACCTGCTTGCCCGTGACCTCGTCCTTGCCGCCGTTGATGGCGTACAGGAGGGTCTTGGCGAGGTTCACGCGGGCACCGAAGAACTGCATCTGCTTGCCGACCGCCATGGGCGAGACGCAGCACGCGATCGCGGCGTCGTCACCCCAGGCCGGACGGATCTGCTCGTCCGACTCGTACTGGACGGCCGAGGTGTCGATCGAGACCTTGGCGCAGAAGTCCTTGAACCCCTGCGGCAGGCGCGGGCTCCAGAAGACCGTCATGTTGGGCTCGGGGGCCGGGCCCAGGTTGTACAGCGTCTGCAGGAAGCGGAACGAGTTCTTCGTGACGAGCGGACGACCGTCGTCGCCCATGCCTCCGATGGTCTCGGTGACCCACGTCGGGTCGCCCGAGAACAGGGAGTCGTACTCCGGGGTGCGCAGGAAGCGCACGATCCGCAGCTTGATGACGAAGTCGTCGATGATCTCCTGCGCCCGCTCCTCGGTGATGACACCGGCGGCCAGGTCGCGCTCGAGGTACACGTCGAGGAAGGTCGAGGTGCGGCCCAGCGACATCGCGGCGCCGTTCTGCTCCTTGACCGCGGCGAGGTAGCCGAAGTAGAGCCACTGGACGGCCTCGCGGGCGTTGGTGGCCGGGCCCGAGATGTCGTAGCCGTACGAGGCGGCCATCGCCTTGAGCTCGCCGAGCGCACGGATCTGCTCCGCGTGCTCCTCGCGCTCGCGCACGATCTTCTCGCTGAACGGCTGGGTGTCGAGGTCCAGCTTGTCGAGCTTCTTGGCGGCGACGAGCTGGTCGACGCCGTAGAGCGCGACGCGGCGGTAGTCACCGATGATGCGGCCGCGGCCGTAGGCGTCGGGCAGGCCCGTGATGATGTGCGAGCTGCGTGCGGCGCGGACGTTCGGCGGGTAGATGTCGAAGACGCCCTGGTTGTGGGTCTTGCGGTACTCGCTGAAGACCTTCTTGAGCTCCTGGTCGACCGGGTAGCCGTAGGTCTCGAGCGCACCCTCGACCATGCGCCATCCACCGTTCGGCATGATCGCGCGCTTGAGCGGGGCGTCGGTCTGGAGGCCGACGATGACCTCGGAGTCCTTGTCGATGTACCCGGGTGCGTGCGCCGTGATGCCGGCGGGCGTGTGCGGGTCGACGTCGTAGATGCCCTTCTCGCGCTCGGCGGGGAACATCTCGGAGAGCTTGGCCCAGATGCCGGTCGTGCGCTCGGTCGGCCCGGCGAGGAAGGAGTCGTCACCCTCGTACGGGGTGTAGTTGCGCTGGATGAAGTCGCGCACGTCGACCGTGTCCTGCCAGGGACCTGCGGTGAAGCCGGCCCATGCGGGGACGGTCGCGTCGTCCTGGCCGCCAGTGGTGCTGCGAGCCTCGGAAATGCTGGTCATATCACTCTCCTCGACGTCCACGCCGCGCTGCCTGCGCGGCGGGGGTAAAGACCTTGGTCGACGCGGGAAATCCGTGCCGTCCTGCCGTTCTCCTTCGCCCTTTCAGGCTACGACCCGTAGAGGGTGTCGGCGTGGCAAAGACGCTGTCACCTGGCTCACAGGCCGCGGTGCCGAATTGATGTCCGACACCGGAAGAACCGCGGAATTCCAACCCTTCTACGACCTCCAACATGCATCTAAGCGACTTCATTCCACCTTGTGACGGTCTTCACATGACCTTTTCGTGGGAGTCTTTAGACCCCTTGTTCGGGACCAAAGTCCCTGGCGGAACGGCCAGCGATCCGCATCGTTCCTTTTCCGCCGAAGATTCTCACCCTACGGGTGACCGCGCACCCGCGCACATACGCGGCGGTCGGCTCGGCGAGGAACCACACGTCGAGATGCCGCTCGCCGCCACCC
>NZ_JBHUAD010000309.1:0-3795 GCF_042789955.1 Oerskovia sp. NPDC056781 | reverse complement strand
GGGCCGGGCTGGTCCGGTGTGAAGCACCCG
Organism: Oerskovia sp. NPDC056781; assembly: GCF_042789955.1. Classification (NCBI taxonomy): domain Bacteria; kingdom Bacillati; phylum Actinomycetota; class Actinomycetes; order Micrococcales; family Cellulomonadaceae; genus Oerskovia; species Oerskovia sp. NPDC056781. The sequence goes on along the minus strand of NZ_JBHUAD010000309.1, from coordinate 3,765 downwards.
TAAGAAAACCCACGCCGCCAGCCTTTCGTTCGGTCCTCGGTAGTGGCTCCCGGAACCCGCCTCGAGCGGGAAGACCGTGGGCCTCGATCGAAGACCGCCGAGCGTCGAGTGGATGCACCCTCGACAGGCACCGAAGGCGGCACTTCGAGAGTGAGGAGGGCACCCGTGGAGGGTCCCGAGATCGAATTCACCGAAGCAACGATCGACAACGGTCGCTTCGGAACCCGTACCGTCCGGTTCGAGACCGGACGCCTCGCGCGCCAGGCCGGTGGCTCCGCCGCCGCCTACCTGGACGGCGAGACCATGCTGCTGTCGACCACGACGGCCGGCAAGCACCCCAAGGACCAGTTCGACTTCTTCCCCCTGACGGTGGACGTCGAGGAGCGGCAGTACGCCGCCGGCAAGATCCCCGGTTCGTTCTTCCGTCGTGAGGGTCGCCCCTCGACCGAGGCGATCCTGGCCTGCCGCCTGATCGACCGCCCGCTGCGCCCCCTGTTCGTCAAGGGCCTGCGCAACGAGGTCCAGGTCGTCATCACCGTGCTCGCGATCCACCCGGACGACGCGTACGACACCCTGGCCATCAACGCCGCGTCGATCTCGACGCAGCTCTCCGGCCTGCCGTTCTCCGGCCCGATCGGCGCCGTCCGCGTCGCCCTGATCGACGGCCAGTGGGTCGCGTTCCCCAAGTACTCCGACAAGGAGCGCGCCGTCTTCGACATGGTCGTCGCCGGTCGTGTCGTGGGTGACGACGTCGCGATCACCATGGTCGAGGCCGAGGCCACCGAGGGTTCCTGGAACCTCATCAAGAACGAGGGCGTCGGCGCCCCGACCGAAGAGGTCGTCGCAGCCGGCCTCGAGGCCGCCAAGCCTTTCATCCGCACGCTCGTCGAGGCGCAGCAGGAGCTCGCGGCCAAGGCCGCCAAGCCCGTGCAGGACTTCCCGACGTTCCCGGACTACCAGGACGACGTCTACGCCGCGGTCGAGGCCGCTGCGACGGCCCGCCTGGGCGAGGCCCTGAGCATCGCCGACAAGCAGGACCGCGAGAACCGTCTCGACGAGATCAAGGCCGAGATCCAGGCCGAGCTCGCCGGCGACTTCGCGGGCCGCGAGAAGGAGATCTCCGCCGCGTACCGCTCGGTGCAGAAGAAGCTCATCCGCGCGCGCATCCTCACGGACGGCTTCCGCATCGACGGCCGTGGGCTCGCGGACATCCGTACCCTGTCGGCCGAGGTCGAGGTCCTGCCCCGCGTGCACGGCTCCGCGATCTTCGAGCGCGGCGAGACCCAGATCCTGGGTGTCACCACGCTCAACATGCTCCGCATGGAGCAGCAGCTCGACACGCTCTCCCCGGAGACGCGCAAGCGCTACATGCACAACTACAACTTCCCGCCCTACTCGACCGGCGAGACCGGCCGCGTGGGCAGCCCGAAGCGTCGCGAGATCGGGCACGGCGCCCTCGCCGAGCGCGCGATCGTGCCGGTGCTGCCGAGCCGCGAGGAGTTCCCCTACGCGATCCGTCAGGTCTCCGAGGCCCTCGGGTCCAACGGCTCGACCTCGATGGGCTCCGTGTGCGCCTCGACGCTCTCGCTCCTCAACGCCGGTGTGCCGCTGCGCGCAGCGGTCGCGGGCATCGCGATGGGCCTCGTCTCCGACACGGTGAACGGTGAGACCCGCTACGCGGCGCTCACCGACATCCTCGGCGCCGAGGACGCGTTCGGCGACATGGACTTCAAGGTTGCCGGTACGCGTGAGTTCATCACGGCCATCCAGCTCGACACCAAGCTCGACGGCATCCCCGCCTCGGTCCTGGCCGGCGCGCTGACCCAGGCCCGCGACGCGCGCCTGACCATCCTGGACGTCCTCAACGAGGCCATCGACGTGCCGGACGAGATGAGCCCCAACGCTCCTCGCGTCATCGCGGTCAAGGTCCCCGTGGACAAGATCGGCGAGGTCATCGGCCCCAAGGGCAAGATGATCAACCAGATCCAGGAGGAGACGGGCGCGGACATCTCCATCGAGGACGACGGCACCGTGTACATCGGTGCCACCGACGGCCCCTCCGCAGAGGCCGCCCGCGCGGCGATCAACGCGATCGCCAACCCGCACGTCCCCGAGATCGGCGAGCGCTTCGTCGGCACGGTCGTCAAGACGACGTCGTTCGGCGCCTTCGTCTCGCTGTCCCCGGGCAAGGACGGTCTGCTGCACATCAGCCAGATCCGCAAGCTCGTCGGTGGCAAGCGCGTCGAGAACGTCGAGGACGTCCTGTCGATCGGCCAGAAGGTCCAGGTCGAGATCGGCGAGATCGACCCGCGCGGCAAGCTCTCGCTGCACGCGGTCGTCGAGGGCTCGGACGACGCCCCGGCCGACGCCGAGGCACCTGCCGGGGACGACGCCTGACGTGCCCTGGAACCTTCCGCTCGTCCCCTCGGGTTCGCCCGAGGGTGAGCTGACCGCCGGGCAGGACGGGGCGACGATTCGTCGCTCGGTCCTGCCCGGCGGGGTTCGGGTCCTCACCGAGTCGATGCCGGGCCTGCGCTCGGCGACCGTCGGAGCATGGGTCGGCGTCGGCTCGCGCGACGAGACCGACGGTCACTTCGGCTCCACGCACTTCCTGGAGCACCTGCTCTTCAAGGGAACTGCCCGCCGGTCCGCGATGGACATCGCCGAGGCGTTCGACGCCGTCGGCGGTGAGGCCAACGCCGCGACCGGCAAGGAGCACACCTGCTACTACGCTCGCGTGCTCGACTCCGACCTGCCCATGGCGGTCGACGTCATCACCGACATGGTGACCTCGGCGCGCCTCGACGAGGACGAGCTCGAGACCGAGCGTGGCGTGATCCTCGAAGAGCTCGCCATGAACGACGACGACCCGTCGGACGTCGTGCACGAGGAGTTCGCGCAGGCCGTCCTGGCCGGGCACCCGCTGGGGCGCCCGATCGGCGGCACGCCCGACACCATCAACGCCGTGCCGCGCAGCGCCGTCTGGGAGCACTACCAGTGGCACTACCGCCCGGAGACGCTCGTCGTCGCCGCGGCCGGCGGGGTCGACCACGACACGCTGTGCGAGCAGGTCGCGACCGCGCTCACGACCGGTGGCTGGGACCTCGACCCTGCGGGCACGCCTCGCGCTCGCCGCGACAGCGCCGACGTGCAGGGCGTGGGGATCGAGGGCGTCGAGCTCACGATCCGCCGCACCGTCGAGCAGGCCAACGTCATCATCGGCGGCACGGGTCTGTCCGCGACGGACGACCGCCGTTTCGTGCTCTCGGTGCTCAGCGCCGTCCTCGGTGGTGGCATGAGCTCGCGGCTCTTCCAGGAGATCCGTGAGAAGCGGGGCCTGGCGTACTCGACGTACTCGTTCGCGTCGGGTCACGGCGGCATCGGGACGTTCGGCCTGTACGCGGGCTGCGCGCCCTCCAAGGTCGACCAGGTCACCGAGCTCATGACGAGCGAGCTCGAGAAGCTCGCCGAGTCGGGCATCACGCAGGCCGAGCTGGACCGGAGCATCGGTCAGCTCTCCGGCGGGCTGGTGCTGGGCCTGGAGGACTCGGGCTCGCGCATGAGTCGCCTGGGCAAGTCGGAGCTCGTGTTCGGCGAGCTGCTGAGCGTCGCCGAGTCGCTCGAACGGATTCGTTCGGTGACGTCCGACGACGTGCGCAAGCTCGCGGAGGAGCTCGCCTCCCGCCCGCGCTCGACGGTACGCGTCGGTCCGTTCGGCGACTGAGTCCCACAACGTGAACGAGGAGGGCCGGTGCGCATCACGCG
>NZ_JBHUAD010000308.1:0-3798 GCF_042789955.1 Oerskovia sp. NPDC056781 | reverse complement strand
GCGCCCCTGGCGCGCGTGGGGGGAGAGAGGTGCCCGACGGCGTCACGCGCCGCTCGTGGTCGTCCCGCCCGAGGTGTCGGTCGAGCCGTTCGAGCCGGGACCGCGGCCGCCCCCCATGCCGCCCATGCCACCGCCCGCGAACTCGCCCGCGACGGCCGTCGCGGCCTGCGTCGCGCCGTCGGTGGTGCCGTCGGACGAGAGCCCCGTACCGTCCGGGGTGCCGAGCGTCCCACCGGTCTCGAAGACGTAGGTGGCTCCTGTCTCGATCTCGGGTGACGAGTAGACGACGTTCTGCGTGTCCTTGGTGACCTCGTAGGACACGAGGATCGTGCCGTCCTCGGCGAGGACGTGGACCCCGGTCCCGGCCGTGGCACCCTGGTCGAGGTTCGCGGCGACCCAGCCCTGCGACGAGTCGGTGTCGGGGGCCACGGCCATGCCCGAGCTGCCCGCGGCGAGCAGCGTGCCTCCCGAGATCGTGAACGTGCCGTTCACGTCGAGCGCACCGTTCCCGGCGTTCGTCGGCCCCTGGACCACGGTGGTCCCCCCCGTGATCTCGAGCGAGCCGTTGCTGTCCAGGCCGTCGCCGCCCGCGTCGACCACGAGCGTGCCGCCCGAGATCGTGAGCGAGTAGTCGCCCGCCGCCTGGCCGCCCGGTGCGCCGCCGCCCTGGCCACCTGCCTGCCCGCCGGGAGCTGCGCCGTCGGGCATCTCGCCGGACGGCATCTCGCCGTCGGGCCTGGCCGGGGGAGCGCCGGCCGTGCCGTCGCCGGGGACCGTGCCGTCGGGCAGGGTGGGGCGCTCGCCGTCGGCCGGGGGAGTGAGGTCACCCGGCGCCTGGGCGTCCTGTGGTGCAGGGCCCTCCTGCGCTGTGCCGGTGCCTGTCGTGCCGGTGCTCGTCCCGCCGGCGGCGTTCACGCCGTCGTCGGACGCCGTGATGTCGACGTCGCCGCCCGCGAGCGTGATCGTGGCGCCTTCGAGGCCTTCGACCGACTCCGAGACGGTGAGTGTGCCGGCCGTGATCGTGAGGTCGCCGTCGGCGTGGACGCCGTCGTCGCCCGAGGCGAGCGTGACGTCCCCGCCGGAGACCGACACCGCACCGTTCGAGTGCAGGCCGTCGTCCGCGGCGGCGACGTCCACGCTCGCGCTGCCGCCGACCACGACCCCGACGTCGCCCTTGATGCCCTTGGCCGAGGCGTCCTCGGCGACCTCCGTGCCGGGTCCGCCCGCCGCGGCGATCGTCACGGTCGCGTCCGTGACGATCGCGTCGGTCTCGGCCTGGATGCCGTCGTCGCCCGACGTGACGTCGACCGTCCCGCCGAGGACCGCGACGTAGCCCATGGTCTCGTCGTCGGCGTTCGTGGACTTGAGGCCGTCGGCCGCCGCGGTCACGGTGACCGACGCGTCGTCGGTCACGACCAGGTAGTCCTTGCCGCGGATGCCGTCGTCGCCCGCGTCGACCGTGAGGTCGCCCCCGGCGACCACCAGGCCGTCCTTGCTCACGATCCCGTCGGTCGAGGAGCTGACCACGTCGAGCGCCCCCGTGCCGCCGATCGTCAGGTCCGCGGTGGAGAACAGGGCGCCGTCGGGCTCGTCGGTGCTGCCGTCCGCATCCTCGTCCACGGCGGCCCCCGTCGCCTCGAGGTGGTTCGTCGAGCCGTCGGCCAGGACCACGACCGCGGTCGCGGCGTCCTCGACGGCGAGCGCCGAGGTCGTCGAGGACGTGATGCTCGCACCGTCGAGCACGAGGCGCACCTCGTCGTCGCCCGGCGACGCCACGACGAGCCGCCCGTCGGTCAGCTCGCCCGTGACACGGTAGGTGCCGGCCTGGCTGATCGTGACGGTCGAGCCGTCCACGGTCACGCCGTCACCGTCGGCCTGGGCCGAGTCGCCGTCGAGCGAGAGCGCGACCTCCTCGGACTCGTCCCACGAGAGGTCCTCGTCGTCGGCGCCTGAGGAGTGCGGGTCGGCGTTTGCGGCCATGGCCTCCTCGGGGGTCAGGCCCGCGACGGCGCTCGACGCCGTGGTGGCCGAGGCGGCGTCGCTCGTGGTGGTGCTCGTGCCGGTGTCGGCCGAGCAGCCGACGAGCGCGGCGGCCGTGAGCGTGGCGGTCAGGACGGCGGTCGTGACGGTGGTGGGTCTGCGGAGTCGCATCAGGTGCTCCTGTCGGGAGTGGTGGTCAGGGAGGGTTCGACCCAGCGGCGGACGACACGTCGCCACGGGGTGCTCGGCAGGTCGGGGCGCAGGACCGCCAGACCGGTGCCGTACTTCGAGATGCGCTGCGGCCGGTGGCCGCTGCGCCAGAGCAGGTGGTCGAGGCACGACGGCGTCGACCCGGTCTTGGTCTCGACGACCACGAGGTCGGGGACCGCCGCGGCCCGGCCCGCGGGCGTGCCCTCGTCGAGCAGCCACGTCAGGCCCGTGTCGAGCGTCGCGCGCGCCGCGGGCGCCCCTGGCCTCGTCGGGGGCAGGAGCAGCGTCGAGCGCCGGTACCTGGTCACGAGGCCCGCCGCGAGCGGCAGGTCGGCCGCCTCGGGGATCGCGGCGCCGTCGAGCGTCGCGGACACGAAGCGTCGGCCCTCGCCGAGCTCGCGGCGGCCTGCGAGGTCGTGCGCCACGCGGTCCTTGACGGTCGAGCCGCGAGCGGCCCGCGTCTTGACCTCGAGCCACGCCTCGCCCGAGTCGAGGTACGTCCGGGTACGGACCTTGAAGCGCCGCCGACGGCGGTGCGCCGCCAGGTGGAAGCTCGTCAGGTCCGGGGTGTCGAAGTACACCGACTCGTACGCGAACTCGCGACGGCCGTCGGCGTCGAGCACCCGCACGCCCGGCTCGCGTTCGGCCAGGTCGGCCAGGACCACCTGTGCCTGCGCACGGTGCAGGACGTACTTGCGGTCGATCCGGGTCTGGAGCGACGCCGAGGCGACGAGCTCGTCGAGCGACACGGGGGAGAACCCCGCGTGCGGCGCGACGAGGGTGTCGGGCGCGGCGCCGTCGGGCAGGAGCGTGGTCATGCCGACACCCGGGCGGCGGGTCCGGCCGGGGCCGCGAGGGCCGCGGCGACGTCGCCCGCGCTGCTCGCCGCGACACCGCCACCCGGGGGGACCTCGAAACGGACGTCGACCAGGGTCGTGTCGTTCACGAGGTCGAGGCGCTGGACCGACGCCGAGTGCACGTGCGCCCCCAAGAGCTGCTCGAGGTAGGCCACGAGGCCGGCATCGTCGGGGAAGGCGCGGTCGAGCAGGACGACCTGGCTGCGGTGGCGGCGTAGCAGCCGCGGGTGGTCCGCGACCGCCATGACCACGAGGATCAGGGCGCTGCCCGCGACGCCGAGCCAGCCCGCGGTCGCGCCGAGGCCACCCAGGAGCCCCAGGGCGAGGGCCGCGAAGTAGTACGCGACCTCGTGCTGGCTCAGCTCGGTCGACCGCAGCCGGATGATCGACAGGACGCCGAAGAGGCCCAGGCCCAGGCCCGCGCCGACCGTGCTGCTCGCGAGGGTCGCCGCGACCGCCAGGACGCCCACGTTCACGCCCAGGTAGGCCACGACCAGGTCGCGGCGCCGATGGCGCGGGAAGTAGAGGCCGAACGTCAGGACGAGCACGGCGACGAGGTCGACGAGGTACAGCGCGAGCTGTGGGGGCTGGGTCACGGGTGACCTCCAGGTGACGGGGAAGCGAACTCCTCCATGGAGCCGTCCGAACCTGTGAGGTCGCTATGACTCGGGGTAGGTGGGGATGTGAGTCTGTGGTGCCTGTCGCCGAGGTAGACCCGTGTGCGCGAGGTAGGACTCCGGGAGGTCTACCT
>NZ_JBHUAD010000307.1:0-3818 GCF_042789955.1 Oerskovia sp. NPDC056781 | reverse complement strand
GCCCCACCCCGTCGGGGAGGGAATGGCGCTCACGAGGGCATCGGTGTCCCCGAGAGGGACGAGGAGGCAAGCTGGCCGGGCGGCCGGCGGGACGCGCTGGAACACGCACCGTCGGCCACCCGGCCGGAGGAACCTCGGTCCGTCGCGCACGTGACGGGGACCACCCGCACGACCGACCGAGGCGGTCTCAGGAGTCGGCGCCGACGGCCACCCGCTCCGGGGTGGCGGTGGGAGCCTCGGCCTTCCGGTGGCGCAGCACACGACGCGTCACCATGAACCCGCCGGCCAGCACCAGGAGGCCGATCAGCACGGTCGCGCCGATCTGGATGTAGACCCAGGTCGGCGGCGTGTAGGTGACCGTCGCCCCGGGCGCGAGCCCGTTCATGGCGTTGGAGTTGGCGACCGTGAACAGGATGTTGTGGGTCGCCTCACGGATGTCCGTGACCGCCTTGGCCGACGTGGTGTCGCCGAGGGACTTCGACGGCTGGAAGGTCAGGGTGAGGTCCGTTCCGGCGCTGATGCTCTGGTTCGGGTTCATGTACGGGTACAGGTTGAAGTCCGAGATCGCGAAGCCCTCGAAACCCCACTCGGTGCGCAGGACGTTCGTCATGAGCGCCTCGGAGCCACCGGCCCACGTCGCGCCGATGCGGTTGAACGAGCTCATGATGCTGCCCGCACCGATCGTCGTCTCCGAGATCGTGCCCTCGTCGTCGGACACGTACTGCACGTCCATGGTGATGCCCTTGACGGCCATCTCGAACGGCTTGAGGTAGATCTCTCGGATCGTCTGCTCGGTCGCCCACGTCGCGATGCCGTTGTTGACGCGGTTCGTCTCCTGCTCGTTGAGCGCGAAGTGCTTGAGCGCGGTGTAGACGCCCTTCGTCGCGGCACCGTTGGCCACCGAGGTCGCCATCGCGCCCGAGAGGAACGGGTCCTCCGAGTAGTACTCGAAGTTGCGACCACCGAACGGTGAACGGTGCAGGTTCATCGCCGGTGCGTACCAGCCGTTGATGCCCTTGAACATCGCCTCGTTGCCGAGCATCTCGCCCATGGCTGCACCGAGCTCGACGTCCCACGTCTGAGCGATGAGGAACTCCGAGGGGTAGGCCACCCCGTTGATCGAGGAGTTGATGAACGAGGAGAAGCCGGCGGGTCCGTCGGGCTCGACGGTCTGCGGCTTGGCGATCGAGCCGATGGCGGCCGTCTGGTAGGCGCCGTTGAGCAGCATGGACGTCATGTCGCCGACGGAGACCGCGTCGAGCAGCTCGTCCCACTTCGGGTCGTCCTTGGGCAGGCCGCGCATGTCGACGAGGGTCAGGTCCGTCTGCGCACCGGTCGTGGGCTTCTCGCCCTCGAACGCCGCCGCTGCCGCCTCGAGGTCCCAGGGCTCGAAGCCCTTCTGGACGGCCTCGTCGGCGACGAGCATGTCGGCGGTCGGCGCCTTCGGGAACGTACCGGCGAAGTCCGCGCGGGACATCGACAGGATCTTGCCGTCGGTCGGCTCGGTGCTGAACTGCGCCGAGACGTCGTCGAACTGGTTCGTGACCTCGGCGAGGTCCGTCGCACGGTGGGCGTCACCCGAGTACACGACGTCGGAGTCGACCGTGTAGACGACGGGCTCCGTGCCCGGAGCGACGGTGTGGGAGTCGGTCCGCAGCGAGATGCTGTAGTCGCCCGCCTCGAGGACGTACGCCTTGTTGCCCAGGTGGTCGTAGGACGCCATGTCCTCGACGGCGAGGTCGATCGTGACCGTCTCGCTCGCGCCGGGCTCCAGGAGACCCGTCTTCGTGAAGCCACCGAGCACGACCTCGGACTTCTCGATGCCGCCCGCCGTGTAGGGAGCGGAGTAGTAGAGCTCGACGACGTCCTTGCCCGCGGTGGCGCCCGTGTTCGTGACCTCGACGGTCACGGAGATCTTCCCGTCGACCTCGCCGGCCTCGGTGCTGACGACCTTCCAGGCGAAGTCGGAGTAGCTCAGGCCGTACCCGAAGGGGTAGACGACGGCCTCGTCGTAGTCGATGAAGCCCTCGGCCGCCGCGGTCTCGTAGTAGCGGTAGCCGAAGTAGATGCCCTCGGCGTAGTTCACGAACGGGGCGTCGGACGTGAGTGTCGCGTTGGAGGTGGCCTTCTCGATCGCGGGGACCGGGAAGGACGCCTCGATGTTGTCGTAGACGAACCCGCCGAAGTTGGCGAACGTCGGGTCGGCCGTGAAGTCGGCAGCCCACAGGTCCGCGGTGCGGCCGGACGGGTTCACGTCGCCCGCGAGGATGCGCCCCAGGGCGCTGAGGCCCGTGGCGCCGGGTGAACCGGCCAGCAGGATCGAGTCGATCTCAGGGTCGTCCTGCAGCGCGCCCATCTCGATCGTCGTGGAGGAGTTGACGACGACGACCACGTTCTCGAAGCTCGACTTCGCGAGCTCGATCATGTCCTTCTCGTCCTGGTTCAGCTCGAGCTGGTGCTGACCGGGTGCGGCGTTGTCGTCCCAGCCGGTCATGTCCTGCGTGAGGTCGCCGCCCTCACCACCGGGGCGACCGACGAACACGACGGCGGCGTCGGAGTAGTCGGCGAACGACGCGGACTGCGCCTCGTACTCGCCCACCGGCAGCTCACCGATGTAGTAGGTGGAGATGTCGGGGCGGTCCATCTCGATGTAGCCCCGGGGGTTCTCCGCAGCGAACTCCTCGATCGTGGTGAAGACCTGGTCGTTCACCTCGAAGCCGGCGTTCTCCAGCCCGGCACGGGCGGTGACCGCCGAGTTCGTGTCGACCGAGCCGGAGCCCGAGCCGCCGAACACCGGGTCCGCAGCCGCGCGCCCCAGCATCGTCACGCGCGAGCTCGTCGCCAGGGGAAGCGTGCCCGCCTCGTTCTTGGCCAGGACGATGCCGCCTGCCGCGATCTCCTCGACGAGGGACCTGGCCGCCTCGTCGACCTCCTCGATGCTGCCGAAGTCGGACGTGTAGTACTCGGTGTCCCAGCCCGCGGACTCGGCCGCGTTCGTGAACTCGTACGTACCGGAACCGAACTGGGACGCGACCCAGCCGCCGGCGACGTTGAGCGCCACGTTCGCGACGACCGTCACGACCGTCACCGTGGCGAGGGCGGGGGCCCAGATCCACAGGTACTTCTTGTTCGACATCGGCTTCTTCTGCCGGTCGGCGTTGTTCGCCTTGGCGTTCACTGCATTCCTCCTCGAGTGCGGGCAGCGATCAGGTCATGGGGATCGCCGGCTTGCGCCGCGGACGTGACGCACTGCCAGCGTCTCGTCGTGATGGGTCGACGGCCCGGTCCCGCGGACGTCGTCTGGCCAGGGACCGGGCGGTGCTCCGTGGAGCTACTCCGAGACCTCGGAGATCTTTCCGTCCTGGTCGATCTGCCACGTCTGGCCGGTAGCGGCCGAGTCGCCCTCGATCGTGAACTTGCCGTCCTTGATGTCGACCGTGCCCTGCACGCGCGACGCGGCGTCCGAGGCCGTGTAGGGCACCACGAGAAGGCCGTACTTGACGGTCGGGGCCTTGACGTCGCTGGCAAGCATAATCTGGGCCCAGGAGTCGTCCTCGGCCAGGGCGTCCGCCACGGCCGTCTTGGCGTTCTCGAGGTCTTCCTTGATGTCGACGTCGGCGGCCTGCTCCGCGGAGGCGTTCGCGCCGGAGTCGCTGTCGCCGCTGCCGCAGGCGGTGAGCCCGAAGAGCCCCGTCAGGCCCAGCACGACGCCGAGGCCGGTGGTCAGCACCTTGTTCTGCTTCACTTCTGCTCCTTGGTGAGTTCTGGCCGCGAGAGCGTCCCGCAGCCTTACGGGTGTACCGGGGCGTCCACGGGAC
>NZ_JBHUAD010000306.1:0-3840 GCF_042789955.1 Oerskovia sp. NPDC056781 | reverse complement strand
AGGTAGACCTCCCGGAGGTCTACCTCGCGCGCACGGGTCTACCCCGCGGCCCCGGGGACCGGGCGTCAGTCGCGCGCCGTCAGGACCAGCGGCCCGTCCTCCGTGATCGCGACGGTGTGCTCCGAGTGCGCGCCGCGCGAGCCGTCGGCGCTGCGCAGGGTCCAGCCGTCGGGGTCGGTGAAGATCTCGTCGGTCGTCTCGAGGAACCACGGCTCGATCGCGATCACGAGGCCCGGCTTGAGCGGGAAGCCGCGACCCTTGCGGCCGTCGTTGGGCACGTGCGGGTCGCCGTGCATGGTGCGCCCCACGCCGTGACCGCCGAAGTCGGTGTTGATCCGGTAGCCCGCCGCGTGCCCCACGGCGGCGATCGCGGCCGAGATGTCGCCGATCTTGTTGCCGGGCTGCGCGGCCGCGATCCCCGCGGCGAGCGCGTCCTGGGTCGCGACGATGAGCTTCTGGTCCGCGGCGCCGCGGTCGCCCGCGCGCGGGGTCCCGACGACGAACGAGACGGCGCTGTCGGAGACCCAGCCGTCGACCGACGCCGCGAAGTCGAGGCTCAGCAGGTCGCCGTCCTGGAGGCGGTAGTCGAACGGCAGGCCGTGCAGGACGGCGTCGTTGACCGACGTGCAGATGACCTTGCCGAAGGGGCTCGCCCCGAACGACGGGTGGTAGTCGACGTAGCAGGACTCGGCGCCGCGGTCCTTGATCATCCGGTGCGCGAGCGCGTCGAGCTCGAGCAGGTTGACGCCGACCTTCGCGGCCGCGCCGACCTGCGTGAGGACGTCCGCGACGAAGCGGCCCGCCGGGCGCATCTGCTCGATCTCGCGGGGGGTCCTCAGCTCGATCATGGTGTTCCTCTCGGTGCGTGCGTGTAGGTGCCGGGCCGCCGGGGGAAGTCGCGGCGTCGTCCGGCCTGCTCCCAGGGTGTCACGGGAGGGTGCCCGAGGTGCAACCGCGGGATCACGGGTCCGAGCCCTGCCGCCGTTCGTCGGGTCCCCGCCAGGGCACCCGCGACGACGTCCCGCGTCCCCTTCCGCGGGCCGCTCGCGGCGCCCTGATCGCCCTGGCCCGCCGGTGCCGTGAATCGCTTCTGGTCCGCGGACGGGGGACAATCGCTGCTCGTGGCAGGAATTGACGAGGTAGCGCAGGCAGCCGGGGTGTCGACGGCGACGGTCTCGCGCGCGCTGCGGGGCCTGCCGAACGTGTCGGCCTCGACGCGGGCGCGCGTCCGGATGGAGGCCGAGCGCCTGGGGTACGTCCCGTCGCCGTCGGCGGCGTCGCTCGCGACGGGGCGGACCCGGACGATCGGCGTGATCACGCCGTGGGTGAGCCGGTGGTTCTTCGCGAACGTCATCGAGGGCGCCGAGCGTGCACTGCGTTCGGTGGGCTACGACGTGCTGCTCTACACGTTCGAGGTCGACGACGGGCGTCCGCGCCGCAAGGTCGACCCGACCGTCCTGCGGCGCCGTGTCGACGGCACGCTCGTGGTCGGGCTCCCGCTCGAGGACGACGAGGTGGCCTCGCTCGTGGCGCTGGGGACGCCCCTGGCCTTCGTGGGTTCGGGGCCTGCGGACCAGGTGACGGTCCGGCTCGACGACGTGCGGACCGGTTCGCTCGCGACCCGCCACCTGCTGGACCTGGGGCACCGGGTGGTCGGGCACATCACGGGCCAGCCGGACCTGGTCTCGTCCTGGTCGCCGCCGGTCGAGCGGTCGACGGGGTACGAGCGCGCGCTCCGGAAGGCCGGGATCGAGCCGTCACCGGACCTCGTGGTGAACGGCGGGTTCGACGTCGCGGGGGGACGGTCCTCGACCAAGTCGCTGCTGCGGAGGCGCCCCGACATCACGGCGATCTTCGCGGCGTCGGACGAGATGGCCATGGGCGCGATCCTCGCGGCGCGGGACCTGGGCCTGGACGTGCCGGGGGACCTGTCGGTGATCGGGGTCGACGGGCACGACCTGGGGGAGCTCGTCGGGCTGACGACGATCGGGCAGGACGCCTACCAGCAGGGCGCGGACGCGTCGATGCTCCTCATGGAGATGATCAACGGCGCCCCGGTGCCGGAGAGCCTCACCTACCCGACGCACCTGGTCCGTCGCTCGTCGACGTCGCAGCCGCGACGTCGGTGATCGTGCCGCGCCGGGCCCGGTGACGGCGGCTGAGCCACGGTTCCCGGCACGTCGACGGGCTTTCGCAGGTCACCAGCGGTGGGAGCGCGACCACCGTGAGCGGTTGCGAGGCGTCATGAGTAACGGAATCGTTACTCGCGAACGGGCCTCCTGCGCTTGCGCAAACAGGATGTAAACGCTTGCATGGCAAGTGGGGCGGTCGAGTCGAGGACGACGGACCGCGACACCCGCGGGCCGACCGCGATGTCAGCACCACAACGCTGTGGAGGAATGTCATGACCAGAAGCACCCTGTCACCCAAGCGCCGTGCCCTCGCGGTCGTCGCAGGCGGAGCGAGCCTCGCCATCGTGCTCACCGCGTGCAGCAGCGGCGGGAGCGGAGACGACGAGAGCTCCAGCGGAGAGGCGTCGAGCATCGACTGCGCCCCCTACGAGGAGTTCGGCGACATCGACGGCACATCCGTCAACGTCTACACCTCGATCGTCGACCCGGAGGCACAGACCCAGAAGGACTCCTACAAGCCGTTCGAGGACTGCACGGGCGTGACGATCGACTACGAGGGCTCCCGCGAGTTCGAGGCCCAGCTCCTCGTGCGCGTCAAGGCAGGCAACGCACCTGATATCGCCTACCTGCCGCAGCCCGGCCTCCTCCAGACGATCGTGCGGGACACCGGCACCATCGTCCCGGCGCCGGACGCGACCGCGAAGAACGTCGACGAGAACTGGGAGGCCTCCTGGAAGGACTACGGCACGGTCGACGGCGTCTTCTACGCCGCCCCGCTCGGCGCCAACGTCAAGTCCTACGTCTGGTACTCCCCGTCGGCGTTCTCCGACGGCGGCTACGAGGTCCCCGAGACCTGGGACGACCTCATGGCCCTCTCCGCGCAGTACTCGGAGGACAACGACGGGGCCCTCCCGTGGTGCGCGGGGGTCGAGTCCGGTGACGCGACCGGCTGGCCGGGCACCGACTTCGTCGAGGACATGATGCTGCGCACCGCAGGTCCGGACGTCTACGACCAGTGGTACAAGCACGAGATCCCCTTCAACGACCCCCAGGTCGTCACGGCGTTCGACGCCGCCGGCGAGGTCCTCAAGGACCCGGCCATGGTCAACGCGGGTCTCGGCGGCGTCGACTCGATCGCCACGACCCCGTGGACCGACGCGGGCTTCGGCCTGCTCGACGGGACGTGCTTCCTGCACCGCGCCGCGAACTTCTACCAGACCCAGTTCCCCGAGGGCACCGACGTGTCCAAGGAGGGCGACGTCTTCGCGTTCTACCTGCCCACCAACCAGACCGACATCAAGCCCGTCGAGGTCGGCGGCGAGTTCGTCGCAGCGTTCAACGATCGTCCCGAGGTCCAGGCCTTCCAGACCTACCTGTCGAGCGCCGAGTGGGCCAACGCCAAGGCCAAGGCCACGCCCGACGGCGGATGGGTCAGCGCCAACAAGGGGCTCGACCCGGAGAACCTCTCGACCGAGTTCGACAAGCTCTCGGCCGAGATCCTCGCCGACCCCCAGACCGTCAGCCGCTTCGACGCGTCTGACCTGATGCCGGGTGCCGTCGGCGCCGGGACGTTCTGGACGGGCATCGTCAACTGGCTCACAGGGGCCAGCACCCAGGAGGTCGTCGACCAGATCGAGGCGTCCTGGCCGGCCTCCTGACCGAGGTCTCCCTCAGCACCGGAGGGTGAGGAGCCGGGGCCCGTCCACGC
>NZ_JBHUAD010000305.1:0-3840 GCF_042789955.1 Oerskovia sp. NPDC056781 | reverse complement strand
GGTCGGGGCCCTGCGCCGTTCGGTCGGCGATCACACCATCTCGCCACGCAACCTCACGTCGTCCCCCGACATGGTCGCGGCGACCTCGTTGGGCGTCCCGTCGTCGTTCCACCGGAGGGTGGCACCGACCCCCTCGATGAGCTCGACGCTGCCGTCGGGCGAGAACGTGAGCCCCGCGTCCTGGCCGATCGCGGCCCGGACGAGGGCCACCGTCGCGGGCAGCTCCTCGATCCCCTCGCTCACGCCCAGGTCGGTGATGTCGGAGCGCGAGGACCCGATGTGCAGCGGGCTCGGCCCGACCCACAGGGTGCGCCCGTCGAGCTCGGTGTCCTGGCCGTACTCGTCCGCGAGGATCAGCTCCTTGACCTGTCCGCGCGAGAGCACCGCGACGACGTCCTCGAGGGACGTCACGGCGGCCGCCTCACGGCCCTGCTCCTGCCGGAACTCGGCGAGCACGGCCTCGCGGCGCCGCTCACGGAAGCTCTCGAGCGCGTCGGCGACGTTCGCCTCGAAGGCCGCCTCGTTGATCCCGGCGCCGCGTCCGCCGCCCGCGACCTCGACCACGAGCTCGTCCGTGGCCTTGGTCAGCGCGGCCCGCACGAGCGGCACGGCGCGCACGTCGCCCGTGACGAGGATCAGCTCGGGTCGGTGCTCGAGGACCTGCCGGTCGAGCTCGGCCGCGACCGCCTCGGCGTTGCGCTCCCAGGAGTCCTCGGCACGAGCCTCGATCCGCTTGTGCGACAGGCCGCCCGTGCGGACCTTGTTGATGACGTCGTGCCCGCCCTCGACGGACTCGGCGTCACCGTACGGCAGGTGCCCCCCGGCGACGGACCACGTGAGGTCCGCACCCTGACGGTCGACGACGACGCGGACGTAGTCCACGGACTCGTCAGCCGCGCGCGCAGCCTGGAGCAGGGCGGGGACAGGCCCCCAGAGTCCCTTGGTGACAGCGGGAGGGTCCTTCAGGACCCGGTCGACGAGTACGCCTTCCTCGTCGGCGATGAGCACACGACCGTGCGGGCCGGGCATCCTCGTGGGGAGGGTGACGGACTCCTCGAGCTCGTCGATGATGCTCGCCGGGGCTCCCGCTGCGGCGAGCGCCCGGCGCACTCCCTTCCACCGGTTCTCGACCTCGCGTGCGGTGGCCTCGTCGCCACGTGTCGCGTCGAGGTAGACGGTCGCGAACGGGCCGGGGTGGCCGAGCAGGGGCTTGAGCCAGTCGATCTTCATGCAGGCACCTCTAGACATCCATCGTCGGAGGGACGGTCGGAGGCCGACCGCCCCGATGTCCTCCCCAGCCTGCGGCACGTGGCCGACGAACGCCACCGGGGACGGCCGCCCCGGCGTGCCGCACGGCAGGCTCAGGGCGAACCCGACCCGGGCTCTCAGGGGACCCGCGCGATGGCCCCGTCGTCGGCCCGCGACGAGACCCGTCAGGAGTAGGTGTCCAGCACGGGGGCATCGTCCTGGTGCTCGCGCGCGATCCGCTGGTGGTGCCGGATGACCTCGCTCACGATGAACTCGCGGAACTGCTCGGCGAACGCCGGGTCGAGGCCGGAGGACTCTGCGATGCTGGTCAGGCGGGCGATCTGCTGCTGGTCCCGCGCCGGGTCCGCGGGTGGGAGGCCACCCTGCGCCTTGAGCTCGCCCACCCGGCGCGTGAACTTGAAGCGTTCGGCGAGCAGGTGCATGAGTGCGGCGTCAATGTTGTCGATGCTCTCGCGCAGCCTGAGGATCTCGGCGGGGACGGGGTGCGACGGCGTCGTGGGGGCGGGAAGCTCGCTCATCCGTCGATCCTAGGCTCGCGCGGGGTACCGGGGAGGCGGTCGACGGAACGTGGGACGCCCGGTACACAGTAAAATCGGTCCTTGCCCCACCACTCAGCGGAGAGTTGACATGACCGAATTCGCGTCGCCGAGCCTCGTCGAGGTACCGACCACCAGCAGCATCAGCACGCTTCTCACCGACCGCGTCGAGCGCTCCGGGGACGACACGGTGATCGAGCGACGCCTCACCCCGGGCGGCCCCTGGCAGCCTCTGAGCGCCCGCGCCCGCGCCTTCGACGACGACGTGGTCGACGTGGCCCGCGGGCTGCTCGCGCGCGGCGTGCAGACCGGCGACCGCGTCGCGATCATGTCGCGCACCCGCTACGAGTGGACGTTGCTCGACTTCGCGGTCTGGGCCGCCGGTGGCGTGCCCATCCCCGTCTACGAGACCTCCTCGGCCGACCAGGTCGAGTGGATCCTGTCGGACTCGGGCGTGAGCGTCGCCGTCGTCGAGACGCCCGCGCACGCCGCGATCGTCGAGAGCGTCCGCGAGCGGCTCCCGCTCCTGCGGGAGGTCCTGGTGATCGACGACGGCGCGGTCGACGACCTGCGCGCCGGCGGCTCCGCGGTGACGCGGGACGAGGTCGACGCCCGCCGCGCCGCCACCGGGCGCGACGACCTCGCGACGATCATCTACACGTCGGGAGCGACCGGGCGTCCCAAGGGCGTCGAGCTCACGCACCTCAACTTCGTGCACCTGACCCGCAACGGCGTGGCGGGCCTCGCCGAGATCGTCGCGACGCCCGACGCCCGCACGCTGCTCTTCCTGCCCCTCGCGCACGTGTTCGCGCGGTTCGTCCAGGTCGTGTGCATCGCGTCGCCCACCGCGGTCCTCGCGCACAGCTCCGACATCAAGAAGCTCGTGCCGGACCTGGGCTCGTTCAAGCCGACGTTCCTCCTCGCGGTCCCCCGCGTGTTCGAGAAGGTCTACAACGCCGCCGAGCAGAAGGCGGGCGCAGGCGCCAAGCGACGCATCTTCCACTGGTCGGCCAAGGTCGCCATCACCTACTCGCGCGCGCTCGACTCGGCCTCGGGTCCCTCGATCGTCCTCAAGGCGCAGCACGCCCTCGCGGACCGGCTCGTGTTCGGCTCGATGCGCACGGCCCTGGGCGGCGACCTGACCCACTCGATCTCGGGCGGGGCGCCGCTCGGCGAACGCCTGGGCCACTTCTTCCGCGGCGTCGGGCTCACGATCCTCGAGGGCTACGGCCTGACCGAGACCACGGCGCCGTCGGCCGTGAACCTGCCCAGCCGCCTCAAGATCGGCACCGTCGGCCCTGCGTTCCCCGGGACCGCGCTCAAGGTCGACGCCGAGGGCGAGCTCTTCGTCAAGGGCGACCACGTCTTCCGGGGGTACCACAACCAGCCCGAGCTGACCGCCGAGGTCCTCCAGGACGGCTGGTTCCGCACGGGCGACCTCGCCTCGCTCGACGAGGACGGCTACCTGCGGATCACGGGGCGCAAGAAGGAGATCATCGTGACGGCGGGCGGCAAGAACGTCGCTCCCGCCCAGCTCGAGGACCGCCTGCGCGCCCACCCGCTCGTGAGCCAGGTCGTCGTCGTCGGTGACCAGCGTCCCTTCATCGGCGCCCTCGTCACGATCGACCACGAGATGCTCCCGGGCTGGCTCACGACGCACGGCCTGCCGGCCATGGACGTCGCGACGGCCGCGACGAACCCGACCGTGCTCGCGGCCCTCGACCGCGCCGTCACGCGCGCCAACGAGGCGGTCTCCCGGGCCGAGTCCATCCGCAAGATCCAGGTGCTCACGACCGACTTCACCGAGCAGAACGGCTATCTCACGCCGTCTCTCAAGGTCAAGCGCAACCTGGTGCTCCGTGACTTCACGACGACGATCGACGACCTGTACGGCGCACCCGCCAACGCGGACGCCTGACGTTCGGGCCGCGGGCCGGCGCCGCGCGCAGCACGGCCCCGCGCCGCACGGCACCACCCCGCATGGCGCTACTCCGCACACTGCACAGGCAGACGACGAAGGGCCCCGGAACCGAGG
>NZ_JBHUAD010000304.1:0-3863 GCF_042789955.1 Oerskovia sp. NPDC056781 | reverse complement strand
CGTCGAGGGCGGCTTCCCCGCCTGGCGCGAGGCGGGGCTCCCGGCCGAGCCGGGGACGGGAGCGGCGCCGTCGGGCCCGCACGAGCCCGTCCGGCAGCGCGCATGAGCGCCCCCACCACGTCGCGCCCGCGCGCGGGCCGCCCGCCCGACGGCGCCGCTCGTCCGGGCGAGCCGACCCACCGGGGAGCGGGGTCGCCCGGGGACGGCGCCAGGGTGACCGTGCGGCTCGTGACCCCCGCCGAGCACGAGGCCGTCGCCGACCTGCTGGAGGCGGCGTACGGGTTCGAGTACTCGATCTCGGACTCGTACCGGGCTGTGCTGCGCGACGTCGCGAGCCGCGCGGCCGAGCACGACGTGTGGGTCGCGGTCGACGACGAGACCGGCGCGCTGCTCGGGACCGTCGCGACGCCGCTGCCCGGCCGACACATCTCGCCTCTGGCCCTCGACGGCGAGCTCGACTTCCGGCTGCTCGGCGTCGCGCCCGCTGCCCGGGGGCGGGGGATCGGGGCCGCGCTCACGCGGCACGTCCTCGACGTGGCCCGTGCCCAGGGGGTGCAGCGGGTCGTCATGAACTCCGGCCCGCAGATGACCCGCGCGCACCGGCTCTACGAGGCGCTCGGGTTCCGGCGCCTGCCCGAGCGCGAGACCCGCGTGATCGAGGGGGAGGGCGGCGGTCGGTTGCACGCGTACGGCCTCGACCTCACCCCGACGCCGGCCCCGCCACCCCTGCCACCCCCGCCACCTCTGCTGCCGAGGTAGACCCCCCGGCGCGAGGTAGACCCCTGGGCGCACACACGCGGGTCTACCTCGCGCGGACGGGTCTACCTCGGCATCAGGCCACCCATCGAACGACCCCACCACCTCATCACCCCACCACGGAGAACACCATGCCCGTCGAGTTCCTCGGCATCGCCACCACGAGCGACGCCTCCGAGACCACCGCCCGCACGACCGCGCCCTTCGACAAGCAGTACCTCGAGCGCCTCGTGCGCGCCCACGAGGACAACGGCTGGACCCGCGTCCTGTTCGCCTACGGGTCGAGCGGCCCCGAGCCGTCGGCGCTCGCGGCCTGGACCGCGGCCCGTCTCGACACGGTCGAGCTGCTGCTCGCGCACCGTCCCAACGTCTCCTACCCGACGTTCGCGGCCAAGTCGTTCGCGACGCTCGACCAGCTCTCCGAGGGGCGCCTGTCGGTCCACTTCATCACGGGCGGCAACGACCACGAGCAGGGGCGAGAGGGGGACACCCTGACCAAGGACGAGCGCTACGCCCGCACCCAGGAGTACATCCAGATCGTCAAGAGGGCGTGGTCGAGCGCCGAGCCGTTCGACCACCACGGGACGTTCTACGACTTCGACGACTTCGTGCTGGACGCCAAGCCGTTCGAGGGGCGCACACCGACGATCTCGTTCGGCGGGTCCTCCGACGTGGCGTTCCGGGTCGGCGCGGCCGAGGCCGACATCTACGCGGTGTGGGGCGAGCCGCTCGACCGCACGGCCGAGCAGATCCAGCGGGTCCGTGCCGAGGCCGCTGCCGCGGGGCGGTCCACGCCGCCGCGCATCCACGCCGCGTTCCGGCCGATCATCGGGGCCACCGAGGAGCTCGCCTGGGAGAAGGCCCACCGCGTGCTCGACCGGATCGAGGAGCGCAAGGCCGCGGCCGGGGGCGTGCTGAGCCGTCGTCACCCGATCGACAAGCCCGAGAACGCGGGCTCGCAGCGTCTCCTGGAGATCGCGGCGCAGGGCGACCGGTTCGACACCGCCCTGTGGACGGCGACGGCCAAGGCCACCGGGGGAGCGGGCAACTCGAACGCGCTCGTGGGGACGCCCGAGACCGTTGCGCAGGCGCTGCTCGCGTACTACGACCTCGGGGTCCGCATCATCTCGGCGCGCGGCTACGACCTGCTCGACGACGCGACCGACTTCGGCCGCTACGTCATCCCGATCGTGCGCGAGGAGGTCGCCAAGCGCGACGCCGAGGCCGCGGCGACCCAGGCGGCCTGAGCACCACCCCACCCCCCGCCCCCCTCCGCGAGGTAGAGGGCTCCCGTCGAGGAAGCGGTCCCGAGCCCTCGACGCCAGCCCTCTACCTCGGCACAACCCCCACCCCCAGAAGGAGCCCAACCGTGCGTTTCCAGGTCCTCGACATCGTCTTCAACCCGCCCCACCCGGTCACGGGCGACGCGGTCCCGGCGGCCGACCGGCTCGAGCGGGTCGTCGAGACCGCGGTCCTGGCCGAGGAGCTCGGCCTCGACGCGTTCGCCGTCGGGGAGCGGCACGCGGGGGACGTGCTGTCCTCGTCGCCGACGGTGATCCTCGGGGCGATCGCCGCCCGGACGTCGCGCATCCTGCTGAGCACGGGGGTGACGGTGCTGTCCCTGCTCGACCCGATCCGCGTCGCCGAGGACTACGCGACGATCGACCAGCTCAGCCGGGGACGGTTCGAGATGGTCATCGGCAAGGGCAACGAGGCCCTCCAGTACCCGCTGCTGGGTCTCGACCTCGCCAAGCAGTACGAGTACCTCGAGGAGAACTACGAGCTGCTCCGTCTGCTCCTGAGCGGCGAGGAGGTCGACTGGGACGGGCGTCACCGTCCCGACCTGCAGGGCGCCACGACCCTGCCCCGCCCGTACGACGGCGCGTTCCGGATCTGGCACGGGTCCGCGACCTCGCGGTTCGCGGTCGAGCTCGCCGCGAGGTGGGGCGACCCGATCGTGAGCGCCAACGCGTTCCAGCCCCGCGAGAACTACAAGGTGCTGATCGACCACTACCGCGAGCAGTACGCGGCGGCGGGCCACGACCCGGCGTACGGGTTCGTCGGGTCGGGGTCGGGCGGGCTGTTCCTCGCGGACACGACCGAGCAGGCGATCGAGGAGTTCCGCCCCATCTACGAGGGAGCCGTCGCGCGCGCAGACCTGCGCAGGTACGACCCGGCCGCGGTCGGCAAGGTCACGAGCTTTCGGACCATCGAGGAAGCCGTCGAGCGCGGCCCGGCCCTCGTGGGATCGCCCGAGCGCGTCGCCGAGAAGATCCTCGACTACCACCAGAGCTACGGGCACGACCTCCAGTCGGTCTCGATCAACCACCTCCTGGAGCCGGCGCGCCAGGACGACGTGCTGCGCCGGTTCGCGGAGGAGGTCGTGCCGCTCGTCAGGGCCGAGGTCAAGACCGACCTCTGGGGGCCCGCCGACGCCCGCCGGGCCAAGGGGTTCACGGCGCGGTAGGTCGACGGGCGAGGCTGCGAGGGGCCGGCAGGGCAGACCGGCACCCTGGCGGAGCGTTCCCGCTCGGCCTAGGCTGGAAGCGTCCGGCAGGCCCTCGCGTGCGCCGGGTACGGGCACGGAAGAAGGCTCCGACGATGTGGCTCCTCGTGGTCTCCGGCGCGGTGGGCGCGGCCCTGGTCGCCGCCATCGCCTGGTTCACGATGCGCGTCGACCGCCCCTCCGCCGATGCTCTCCCACCGCTCCGACCGCACAGGACGACCCTGCGCGAGCGGCGCCGTCGGGCACCCGATCCTCTCGTCGCGCTCGCGCTCCAGATCCGTCTCGGGCGGCTCGCCGACGAGCTGCGCGCGGTCGAGGCCGACCCGGACGTGTACGCCCGTGCCCACCACTACCTCGCAGCGCAGGGCGCGTACGACGCGTTGCTGCGCGAGGCGTGCCGGCTCAGCGGTCTCGACGTCGAGGCCGACCCGCTGCGCGCGGGCCTGCGCAGCGACGAGGACGAGCGGCTGCGCGAGGAGCTCGAGCTCAGCGCGCGCGGCTGGACCTGGTGACCCGGCAGCACGGGGGAGGGGCCCGACGGGCGCGCGCGGCCGCCGGGGGCCCCCGCGGCGGGGGGAGCTGGAGGACAGGTGTAACACAC
>NZ_JBHUAD010000303.1:0-3909 GCF_042789955.1 Oerskovia sp. NPDC056781 | reverse complement strand
CCCTCCCCCCGACCCCCGCCGAGGACCGACGCCGATCGGGGCTCCGTCACCGGTGGGTACCACGTAGCGGTTCGCCGCTGCCGAACCCGAGGTCCCGCCGACCGGCCCGACGGCCGCTCAGGACCTCGGGTTCGGCGACCTTCCTCCCGAGATCCCCGATCTCCCCTGATCTCCGCCGGGCCCCGCCCTGCGGTCTTTCGGCGCTCCACGCACACCGCGCGTTGCGCTCCGCACAACGAAGGCAGATTCGATGCACGTGAGACTCACCGGGCACCGCGCCCGGGTCGGCGCGGCCCTCGCGACCACGACGGCGCTGTTCGCGACGATGCTCGTCGCGGCCACCACGTCGTCGGCCGCGGCCGCCGACTGCGCCCCGGCCTGGTCGGCGACGGCGACCTACACCAACGGCGCGACCGTCTCGAAGGACGGCGTGAACTACTCGGCGAAGTGGTGGACCCAGAACAACGTCCCCGGCACCGAGACGTCCGGCCCCTGGGCCTCGCAGGGAGCGTGCGGGACCGGCGGGACCACGGGTGGCACGACCGGCGGCACGACCGGCGGGACGACCGGCGGCACCACTGGCGGGACGACCGGCGGCACCACCGGCGGCACGACCGGCGGGACGACGGGTGGCACCACGACCCCGGAGACTCCCGCGACGGGTCACGAGGCCTGCCGTCCGGACGGCATGTACAAGACCCCGGGCGTGGACGTCCCCTACTGCGACGTCTACGACACCGCGGGCCGCGAGAAGCTCCCCAACGGCCTCGACCGCCGCGTGATCGGCTACTTCTCGAACTGGCGCACGGGGGCCAACGGCCAGCCGCGCTACCTCGCGAGCGACATCCCCTGGAACAAGCTGTCGCACATCAACTACGCATTCGCGCACGTGGGCGCCGACAACAAGATCTCGGTCAACGCGCAGGCTGCGGGCAACGCGTCGACCGACATGACGTGGCCGGGGGTCGCCGGGGCCGAGATGGACCCGACGCTGTCCTACAAGGGGCACTTCAACCTGCTCGCCAAGTACAAGAAGGCGAACCCGGGCGTGAAGGTGATCCCCGCCGTCGGGGGCTGGGCCGAGACTGGCGGCTACTTCGACGCGAACGGCAACCGCGTCGCGTCGGGCGGCTTCTACACCATGACCGAGTCGCAGGCGAAGATCGACACGTTCGCCGACTCGACCGTCGCGTTCATCCGTCAGTACGGGTTCGACGGGATCGACATCGACTACGAGTACCCCACGTCCAACAAGGGTGCGGGCAACCCCGACGACTTCGCGTTCTCGGACGCCAAGCGTGGGCAGCACTTCCAGGGGTACGTGAACCTCCTCAAGACGCTCCGCGAGAAGCTCGACAAGGCGGGCGCCGAGGACGGCGAGTACTACATGCTGACGACCGCGACGCCGTCGTCCGGGTGGCTGCTGCGTGGCATGGAGGCCTTCCAGGTCGTCCAGTACCTCGACTACGTCAACCTCATGTCGTACGACCTGCACGGCGCGTGGAACGAGCACGTCGGCGGCAACTCGCCGCTGTTCGACGACGGCAAGGACCCCGAGCTCACGGCCGCCGGCGTGTACACCGCGTACAAGGGCATGGGCTACCTCAACGGTGACTGGGCCGCGCACTACTTCCGCGGCGCCATGCCCGCAGGCCGCGTGAACCTCGGCGTCGGCTTCTACACGCGCGGGTTCCAGGGTGTCCAGGGCGGCACCGACGGCATGGGCGGCAAGGCCGTCCCGCCCGCGGGCTTCACCTGCCCGGCGGGGACCAACGGCAAGTGCGGCTACGGCGCCGAGGGCGTCGACAACCTCTGGTTCGACTCCGACCCCATGGGCAACGCGGTCCCGGCCGGCGTCAACCCGATCTGGCACGCGCTGAACCTGCAGAAGGGGATCGCGGGCGACTACGCGGCGTCGTACAAGGTCCCGACGACCGTCTCGGGTTCGTACGTGCACCACTTCGACCCGGTCACCAAGAACGAGTGGTGGTGGAACGCGAGCAAGAAGGTGTTCCTGTCCGGAGACACGACCCAGGCGATCGGTGCGAAGACGGACTACGTGGCCGACACGGGCCTCGGCGGCGTCATGATCTGGGAGCTCGCGGGCGACTACGGCTACAACCAGACCAAGGGCCAGTACGAGATCGGCCAGACCATGGTCGACCTCATGCACGCCAAGCTCAGCACGACGACGGCCTACGGGGCCACCAAGGCGAACGCCGACCGGGT
Source organism: Oerskovia sp. NPDC056781 (assembly GCF_042789955.1). Taxonomy (NCBI): domain Bacteria; kingdom Bacillati; phylum Actinomycetota; class Actinomycetes; order Micrococcales; family Cellulomonadaceae; genus Oerskovia; species Oerskovia sp. NPDC056781. The sequence goes on along the minus strand of NZ_JBHUAD010000303.1, from coordinate 1,680 downwards.
CATGCCGAAGCAGGCGATCGACATGAGCATCGACTACACGCAGTTCGCGCTCGGTGACAGCAACTACCCGATCAACCCCAAGGTCGTGTTCACCAACAGGTCGAAGACCGCCATCCCGGCTGGTGCGACCATCTCGTTCCAGTACGGCACCACGGACACGGGCGAGATGAGCGACTGGTCGGGCATGAAGACGACGACGACCAAGCAGGGCCACACGGGTCCGAACGTCGGCGGCCTCAAGGGCGACTTCCACACGGCAGAGTTCACGGTGCCCCTCGGCGGTGTCCCCGCGGGCGGGAGCATCACGAACCAGCTCAAGTGGACCATGCCGATCGCGCAGTTCTCCAACGTGATCGTCACGATCAACGGGACGTCCTACTCGACGACCTACGACCACCCGCGGGGCGTCACGGTCGTCGAGCCCACGGGCGGGACCGGCGGCACGACGGGAGGCACCACAGGTGGCACGACCGGCGGGACCACGGGCGGCACGGGTGTCTGCACCGCGACGGCCTGGTCCGCCACGGCGACCTACGCCGGGGGCGCGCAGGTCAGCCACGCAGGGCGCACGTGGACGGCGAAGTACTGGAACCAGGGGGACACCCCGGGCGCTCAGCAGTGGGGCGCCTGGGCCGACGCAGGCGCGTGCTGACGTCTCGGGACCACTGACCTCCGTGGGGCGGGTGGGTGGGCGCCTCGGCCGGCCCGCCTGCCCCGCGGACGTCGTCGGGTACGGGATTACCCGTACCTCCCCGGCAAGGATGTGGGATTCCCTCATCACCCTTTCCGGCAGCCATCAGTAGCGTGAAATCGTCCGAGGCCCCGGCGCGACCCTCCCCAGTGGGTCACGCCGGGGCCGACCTACATGAGTGAGGCAGTACCCGTGCACCAGCACCGAGTGATCCATTCTTCGGCCGCAGCAGCGGCGACGTCCCCGCAGGCCCGACGGCGTGGCACCGCACGTGCGCGCCTGGTCCCGTTCGTCGGGGTCGTCCTGGGAGTGGGGCTCCTGGCCTCGGCGTGCTCCGGTGGTGGAGCGACGGACAAGGGCACCGCGAGCACCGACCCGTCCGGCTCCGGCCCGGCGGCCGCCGACACCCACGACCAGCACGAGGGGCAGCACACCAACACCGTGGACGTCGGCCCCCTGGCACTCTTCGCGGCCGACTACTGGTCGGTCGTGCAGCCCTCCGAGGGGCTCACCCAGGTGCGCGCGGGCGGGTGCCCCGAGTCGGAGGCGTGCCCGAGCTTCGACGTCCTGAACGGCGACCCGGTCGCCGACGTCGACACGACCAAGGCCTACGTCCCCGAGGGGTCCTTCTGCCCCGGGACCGGCAAGCTCACGGTGGGCGCGTCCACGGAGACGAGCAAGCTGGACGTCGAGATCGACGGGCAGCCCGCGACGCTCACGCGCTTCGAGCTGAGCTGCGTCGACGCCTCGGGCGCCGAGCAGATGACGGTCGAGCAGATGCAGTGGTTCGTGCCGGACTCGCCCAACGGGCCGACCCTCATCGCGGACCGCTGGGCGTTCGAGGGGCTCGAGCAGCGCCTCTACGCCGCGACGTGGGCGACCGCATCGGCCTAGCGCTCCCGGTGCCACGCGGCGCGACCGGCGCCTGAGCCCGCCGCACGGCGGGCCCGCCGCACAGCAGGAAGGCCCCCGGTGAACATCACCGGGGG
>NZ_JBHUAD010000302.1:0-3956 GCF_042789955.1 Oerskovia sp. NPDC056781 | reverse complement strand
GGCTGGTCCCCTTCCTCATGTCGTGCAGGTGCGGGGGAACCTCCTGGTTCCCGGCCGACACTCAGCCGGACTTGCGGCGGAACGTGCGCTGCACAGGTCCGACGGTCTCCGACCCGTGGACCGAGCCCGTGTTCGAGCCCCCGTCCGCGGTGCGGTGGCTCGCGGCGTTCTTGCGGTCCAACGCCTCGCGGAACTTCGCCTTGGCGTCCTCGCTGGGCGTGGTCCCGGGTGTCTCGTCCTTCGACGTCGTCATCGGCGGGCCTCCTTCTCTCGGTGGAACAGGTACGCCGTCGGGCGCTCCCGTGCCCCAGCCTGTCGCACCCGGCGGGGTAACGCCAGCGAATACGACCGGGTACGGTCGAGACATGTCGCACAAAGCGCCGGAGCCGGGCTCCGGGATGCCGTTCGCCCGCGCCGGACGCTCCGGCCTTGCCCTTCCCCGCCTCTCCCTCGGGCTCTGGCAGAACTTCGGGCAGTCGACCCCGTACGCGGCGCAGCGCGAGCTGGTCCTGCACGCGCACGACCGCGGGATCGTGCACTTCGACCTCGCGAACAACTACGGCCCGCCGCCGGGTTCCGCGGAGGCCGCCTTCGGGCGCCTCCTGGCGACGGACCTCCGAGGACACCGCGACGAGCTGCTGGTCTCGACCAAGGCGGGCTACCGCATGGGCCCCGGGCCGTACGGCGAGGGCGGGTCGCGCAAGTACCTGCTGTCGTCGCTCGACGCGTCGTTGCGCCGCCTCGGCACCGACCACGTGGACGTCTTCTACTCCCACCGGTTCGACCCGACGACCCCGCTCCACGAGACGATCGGCGCGCTCGCGACGGCCGTCTCCTCGGGCCGGGCCACGTACGCGGCCATCTCGTCGTACTCGGCCGAGCGCACGGCCGAGGCTCTCGCGGTCGCCGACGACCTCGGCCTGCCGCTGGCCCTGCACCAGCCGTCGTACTCGATGCTGAACCGGTGGATCGAGGCACCGGGCCCGGGTGGACGCAGCCTGCTCGACGTCGCAGGCGACTCGGGGACCGGCCTGATCGTCTTCTCGCCGCTGGCCCAGGGCATGCTCTCCGACCGGTATCTCGACGGGGTGCCGTCGGACTCACGCGCTGCCCGCTCGGTCTCGTTGCGTCCCGAGCACCTCGCCCCCGAGAACCTCGCGAGGATCCGTGCGCTGCGTGAGGTCGCGAGCGGTCGCGGCGAGCCCCTCGCCCGGACGGCGGTCGCCTGGACGCTGCGCGACCCGCGCGTCACGTCGGTCCTCGTGGGAGCGCGGACGACGGCTCAGGTCGACGAGAGCCTCGCAGCGCTCGATGCGCCGCCGTTCACGACCGACGAGCTCGCGGCGATCGACGCCGTGACGACCGAGGTCGCGCCCGACGGGAGTCGCCGCCCCCTGGACACAGGCATCAACATCTGGGCAACGCGCTCGAGCGACCTCTAGCCGGGCAGTCGACCCCGCGGAGACGTCGGCTGGTCGTGTCCGACGGCTCAGGCCCGGTCGGGCACCGCGTCGTCGGCGGGCTCGTCACCCGTCGGGCGCACGTCGGCCGCGCCGAAGGTCGCCGCACGCTCCTCGCGCTCGGCCCGGAGCGAGTTGATCGCCGTCTCGAAGTCCTCGAGCGAGTCGAACGCCTGGTAGACGCTCGCGAAGCGCAGGTAGGCGACCTCGTCGAGCTCCCGGAGCGGCCCGAGGATCGCGAGCCCGATCTCGTAGGCGTCCAGCTCCGCGCTCCCGCCGGCCCGGAGCGACTCCTCGACCTTCTGCGCCAGCAGGGCGAGGTCGTCCTCGTTCACGGGGCGCCCCTGGCACGCCTTGCGCACGCCCGTGACGATCTTCTCCCGGCTGAAGGGCTCGGTCACGCCCGAGCGCTTGACGACAGACAGGCTCGCCGTCTCGATCGTGGTGAAGCGGCGGTTGCACGCCGGGCACTGCCTGCGACGACGGATGGACGCACCGTCGTCGGAGGTCCTCGAGTCGACGACCCGTGAGTCCGCGTGCCGGCAGAACGGACAGTGCATGAGGCGATACTCCTGTGGGTCCGCACGAGAGGTCCGGGGCGGGCGCCACGGACGGTGCGTCCCGAACCTATGTCTCGACCTCGACAGGGCGCAAGGCGCCTCGCCAGGCGGGACGGTCACGACATGTCGTGGCACATGAGAACGGAGGTGGCCGATGACCGGCCACCTCCGTCGGGACGCCCCCGTCCCCATCTCACGTCCGCGACTCGCCTCGCGAACGTCGACGCAACTGCGGAGACGCGCGTGGCGCGCCTCCCCCTCACCGACCGACCCCCCAGCCGGGTTGGTGAGGCAGTACTAACTTAGGGGAACCTAATGCGATCGCGCAAGCCCTGCCGCCGAGAACTCACGCCTCGCGGGGCGACCCGTCGGTTCCCCGACGAACAGGAACGCCCCGCAGCCACGGGAGCGACACCCCGCCGCGGATCAACGCCCGAAGTCCGGGTCGACCGGGAGCAGGAGCTGCTGACCGACCTGCAGCCCGGTCGACGACAGATTGTTGAGCTCGGCGAGGTCCGCCATGACGTCACGGACGTCGCGACCCCCCGAGGCCAGGGTGGCAGCGTGCTGCCACAGGGTCTCGCCCGCCTCGACGACATGAACCCGCACCTCGACCGGCTCGCCAGGCCCGGACGCGACCGCACGAGCGCCCCACAGGGTCCCGAGCGCGACCACCGTCACCACGAGCAGCACGAGGACCACGCGGCCCCGCGTCGTCAGCCTCAACGGCGCCTCGACCTGCGTGCCGCCGCGTCGCTCGACGCGCCAGCCATCGGAAGCGCCCATCGCACTGATCGCACTCATTCCCACTCCTTCGCCCGTGGCGCCCGAACCGCCTTCCCCGGTCGGTTCGAACACCTGTACGTCGAACATCTGTACGATTTCTATCACCGTCGGCCGCGGATGTCGAGACATGCTCGAACATGTGTTTGATTCGTGTCGTCGTGTGACCTAGGCTGTTCGAGTACTGGTCGTCCGATATGTCGGACGCCCGTCGCACGGGTCCTCCCGCGCACGGGCTGCCGAGAGCCCGGTCGGCCACGCGCAGGAGCCGGTGCCGCCCGCGGTGCCGCTCGCAGGACAGGGACCGAGACGGCCGAGCAGGGCGGAGACGACGATGGCGGGACGGGTGGCCGACACCACGGGCAGGCTCGCGAAGGTGCACGAGCTGCCCGACGGCACGACGGGCGGCGACGGCCTCACACCACGCCAGCGCCTCGTGCTCGAGACGATCCGCGCGTCGGTCGACCAGCGGGGCTACCCACCGAGCATGCGAGAGATCGGCGAGGCCGTGGGCCTGACGAGCCCCTCGAGCGTCAAGCACCAGCTCACGACGCTCGAGCGCAAGGGCTACCTGCGCCGCGACCCCAACCGACCGCGCGCGATCGAGGTCGTCCAGCACGACGACGCGCGAGCCATCGCCGCCCTCCCCGGCAGCGCCTTCCCGCGCGTCGAGGGGATCGACATGTCCGAGGACTCGCCCGAGCGTCCCACGCCGTCGTACGTCCCCGTCGTGGGACGCATCGCGGCCGGTGGACCCATCCTGGCCGAGCAGGTCGTCGAGGACGTGTTCCCGCTCCCCCGCCAGCTCGTGGGTGACGGCGAGCTCTTCCTGCTCCGCGTGGCCGGCGACTCGATGATCGACGCCGCGATCTGCGACGGGGACTGGGTCGTGGTCCGCCGCCAGCCCGTCGCCGAGAACGGGGAGATCGTCGCGGCGATGATCGACGGCGAGGCGACCGTCAAGACGTTCAAGCGCATCGACAAGCACGTCTGGCTCATGCCGCACAACGCGGCGTACCGGCCCATCTCGGGGGACGACGCCCAGATCCTCGGCCGGGTCGTCTCGGTCCTGCGGAGTCTCTGACCACTCCGGCACGGTGACCGCGGCACGGTCGCAGACGGCGAACATGACGAAGGGGACGACCCACGTGGG
>NZ_JBHUAD010000301.1:0-4008 GCF_042789955.1 Oerskovia sp. NPDC056781 | reverse complement strand
CGTCCCATTCCCTGAGACGTCCGGCCCGACGCATGACATCGCCGGATCGAGGGCGTAGTGTGCACAACGTGCAGACGATCCTTCTCGTAGTACTTCCTGAGCGCGCCGGCTGAGGCCAAGCAACCAGGTCTCGTCAGCGCGCTCACCCCTCGAAGAGCCCTCACCGGGTACGAGGGGTTTTTTCATGTCACGACCACGACCGTCATGACCATCCCCTCCGGGCACACCCCGCTCCGGAGCCGGTCACCGGACCGCACCACCCCGCGGCAGAACAGCACGGAGAGCACCAGAAGTACCAGCACCACCACGGTGAGCTCGATCCAGCCGGTGGCAGCCAGTCGCCACCGAGAAACAGGAGATACCGATGGTCCAGGGTCCCCACCCGGCCCCGCCGACGCCGAGCGCCCCCGCGCCCGCCGGCGAGGCCGTGGCGCCGAAGCCAGCCCCTTCCCCCGCGAGCCTCGCAGCCCGCCCCGAGAGCCGTGCACGCGCCTCGGTCACCGGCGAGCGCACCCCCGGCCTCGTCGTCGGGCCCGAGGAGGTGACGGGCGCGCAGTCGATCGTCCGCTCGCTCGAGGAAGCCGGTGTGGACGTCGTCTTCGGCATCCCCGGCGGTGCGATCCTGCCGACGTACGACCCGCTCATGGACTCCAAGAAGCTCCGCCACATCCTCGTGCGCCACGAGCAGGGCGGCGGCCACGCGGCCTCGGGCTACGCCCACGCGACCGGCCGCGTCGGCGTGACCATGGCCACGTCGGGCCCCGGCGCGACGAACCTCGTCACGCCCATCGCCGACGCCAACATGGACTCGATCCCGCTCGTGGCCATCACGGGCCAGGTCGGCGCGTCCCTGATCGGGACCGACGCCTTCCAGGAGGCCGACATCGTCGGCATCACCCTGCCGATCACCAAGCACAACTTCCTCGTCACCGACCCCGACGAGATCCCGCGCGTCATCGCCGAGGCCTTCCACATCGCCCAGACCGGGCGTCCCGGGCCAGTCCTCGTCGACATCGCGAAGTCCGCGATGCAGGCGCGCACCACGTTCTCGTGGCCGCAGGAGCTGCAGCTGCCCGGCTACCACCCCGTGACCAAGCCGCACTCCAAGCAGATCCGTGAGGCCGCCCGGCTGCTCGCGACCGCCAAGCGCCCCGTGCTGTACGTGGGCGGTGGCGCGATCCGCGCGAACGCCTCGGCCGAGCTGCGCAGGCTCGTCGACCTGTCGGGCGCCCCCGCCGTGACCACCCTCATGGCCCGCGGCGCGCTGCCCGACTCGCACCCGCAGAACCTCGGTATGCCCGGCATGCACGGCACCGTCCCCGCGGTCGCCGCGCTCCAGAAGGCCGACCTCGTCGTGGCCCTCGGTGCCCGCTTCGACGACCGCGTGACGGGCACGCTCTCGAGCTTCGCGCCGCACGCCACGATCGTGCACGCCGACATCGACCCCGCCGAGATCGGCAAGAACCGCGAGGTCGACGTCCCGATCGTGGGCGACCTGCGCGAGGTCATCTCCGACCTGCTGCCCGAGCTCGAGCGTGAGCACGCCGCCAAGGGGCAGCCGGACCTCGGTGCCTGGTGGCGCCAGATCGACGACTGGCGCGAGACCTACCCCCTCGGCTACTCCGAGCCCGAGGACGGCCACCTCGCCCCGCAGCACGTCATCCAGCGCCTCGGCGAGATCTCCGGCCCCGACTCGATCTACGTCGCGGGCGTCGGCCAGCACCAGATGTGGGCCGCGCAGTTCATCCGCTACGAGCACCCCAAGACGTGGCTCAACTCGGGCGGCCTCGGCACCATGGGCTACTCGATCCCCGCCGCGATGGGCGCCAAGGTCGGCCAGCCCGACAAGACCGTGTGGGCGATCGACGGCGACGGCTGCTTCCAGATGACGAACCAGGAGCTCGCGACCTGCACGATCAACGAGATCCCCATCAAGGTCGCGCTGATCAACAACTCCTCGCTCGGCATGGTCCGCCAGTGGCAGACCCTGTTCTACGAGTCCCGCTACTCCAACACCGACCTGCACACGGGCCGCGGCACGCAGCGCGTGCCCGACTTCGTCAAGCTCGCCGACGCGTACGGCTGCGAGGGCATCCGGGTCGAGTCCAGGAGCGAGGTCGACGCCGCGATCAAGCGCGCCATGGAGATCGACGACCGGCCCGTCGTCGTCGACTTCAACGTCTCGCGCGACGCGATGGTGTGGCCCATGGTCGCCTCGGGCGTGAGCAACGACAACATCCAATACGCACGCGGCATCTCGCCCGCGTGGGACCGCGAAGACTGAGACCGGGGAGAGCCGCAACCATGTCCCGACACACCCTCTCCGTGCTCGTGGAGAACAAGCCCGGCGTGCTCACGCGCGTCGCGGGCCTGTTCGCCCGCCGCGCGTTCAACATCCACTCGCTCGCCGTGGGCCCCACGGAGCACGAGGAGATCTCTCGCATCACCGTGGTCGTCGACGTCGACCAGAACCCGCTCGAGCAGGTCACCAAGCAGCTCAACAAGCTCGTCAACGTGATCAAGATCGTCGAGCTCGACCAGAGCTCGTCGGTCCAGCGCGAGCTCCTGCTCGTCAAGGTCCGCGCCGACGGCGCCAACCGCACGGGCGTCCTCGAGGTCGTCGAGCTGTTCCGCGCCAAGGTCGTCGACGTCGTCCCCGACGCCGTGACGATCGAGGCCACGGGCACCCCGGAGAAGCTGAGCGCCCTCCTCGGCGCGCTCGACCCCTACGGCGTCCGTGAGATCGTCAAGTCCGGCACCGTGGCCGTCGGCCGTGGCGCCCGCTCCATCACCGACCGGGCGCTCGACCGCGCCCACCGGTCCGCCTGACCCTGTCCATCCCGGTGGACACCCCCACGTTGCCCACCGACGTCGAACTATCGTGTTCGGCATCACCTCAAGAACCCAAGGAGTAACACCGTGGCAGAGCTCTTCTACGACGACGACGCCGACCTCTCGATCATCCAGCAGAAGAAGGTCGCGGTCGTCGGCTACGGCAGCCAGGGACACGCGCACGCGCAGAACCTCCGCGACTCCGGCGTCCAGGTCGTCATCGCCCTCAAGGAAGGCTCCAAGTCGATCGCCAAGGCGACCGACGAGGGCTTCGAGGTCAAGACCGTCGCAGAGGCAGCCCAGTGGGCGGACCTCATCATGATCCTCGCGCCGGACCAGCACCAGCGCTCGATCTACAACGACGAGATCAAGCCGCACCTGGCCGCCGGCAAGACGCTCGCGTTCGCGCACGGCTTCAACATCCGCTTCGGCTACATCGAGGCCCCCGAGGGCGTCGACGTCATCCTCGTCGCCCCCAAGGCGCCGGGCCACACCGTGCGTCGCGAGTTCGTCGCGGGCCGCGGCATCCCCGACATCATCGCCGTCGAGAAGGACGCGTCGGGCCAGGCGTGGGACATCGCGCTCTCGTACGCGAAGGCGATCGGTGGCACGCGCGCCGGCGTCATCAAGACGACGTTCACTGAGGAGACCGAGACCGACCTGTTCGGCGAGCAGGCCGTGCTGTGCGGTGGCGTGTCGCAGCTCGTCCAGTACGGCTTCGAGACCCTGACCGAGGCCGGCTACCAGCCGGAGATCGCCTACTTCGAGGTCCTGCACGAGCTCAAGCTCATCGTGGACCTCATGTGGGAGGGCGGCATCGCCAAGCAGCGCTGGTCGGTGTCCGACACCGCCGAGTACGGCGACTACGTCTCGGGCCCCCGCGTCATCGACCCGCGGGTCAAGGAGAACATGAAGGCCGTCCTCGGGGACATCCAGAACGGCGCGTTCGCGAAGCGTTTCATCGACGACCAGGACGCGGGCGCCCCCGAGTTCAAGGAGCTCCGCGCCAAGGGCGAGGCGCACCCGATCGAGGCCACGGGCCGCGAGCTGCGCGGGATGTTCGCGTGGGCGAAGTCGGGCGACGACGACTACACCGAGGGCTCGGTCGGTCGCTGACCCTGGCGTCGCCACGGCGAGCTTTCTGAGGAGGGTGACCCGTCCTGTGCAGGACGGGTC
>NZ_JBHUAD010000300.1:0-4051 GCF_042789955.1 Oerskovia sp. NPDC056781 | reverse complement strand
CGCGGCGCCGTCGGGCAGGGGAGCGGGCCGCCGACGGTGACGCGAGGGGGTGTCGGCGGCGTCGGGCGGGACGCGGCGTCGCCTGCCCGACGGCGGCGCACCGGTTCCGTGATGCGTCTCGCCGCGGAGGGGCGGGGACGAAAGAACCCCGGCCGGTGACGAGCACCGGTCGGGGTTCAGGAGTGCGGCGCGCTACGAGTGCGCGCCGGGTCTCGTCAGCGGGCGCCGTGCTCTGCGAGCAGGCGGTCGGTCTCGTCCTGGACGTGCGTGGCGATGTCTGCGAAGGCAGCGGCGTGCGCGCGTGCGTGGTGGGCGCAGAAGAGCAGCTCCCCACTGGGCATGGTCACGCGCACGTAGGCCTGAGCGCCGCAGCGGTCGCAACGGTCGGCCACGGTCAGCGATGGAGTCGTCGTAGCAGTCACGTGACCATGTAATCACCTCGGGGCGCATTCCTCGTACCGAGAAGGCCCGGGTTCGCTACCCGCGTAGCCGCGCGGTTCCGGGAATACGTCGGGATCGTGTGGAGGTCCGGCCCGGTGCGGCCAGGCTGACCGGTCCTGTGGGTGGCAGCGTCTAGGCTTTCCCTTCGTGACGACCACTTCTGAGTCCAGCTACACCGCGCGGCACCTCTCCGTCCTCGAAGGCCTGGAGGCCGTCCGCAAGCGACCCGGCATGTACATCGGGTCGACCGACTCGCGCGGACTCATGCACTGCCTGTGGGAGATCATCGACAACTCGGTCGACGAGGCTCTCGCGGGCAACTGCGACGCGATCGAGGTCGTGCTGCACGCCGACACCTCCGTGACCGTCAAGGACAACGGGCGAGGCATCCCCGTGGACATCGAGCCCAAGACGGGCCTCAGCGGTGTCGAGGTCGTCTTCACCAAGCTGCACGCGGGCGGCAAGTTCGGCGGCGGCTCGTACACGGCCTCGGGCGGCCTGCACGGCGTGGGTGCGTCGGTCGTCAACGCCCTGTCCTCACGCCTGGACGTCGAGGTGGACCGTGGCTCCAAGACCTACCGCATGACCTTCCACCGGGGCGAGCCCGGCGTCTTCGCCGACCCCAGGACCGGGCCCGACCCCGACGCGGCGTTCACGCCGTTCGTCGAGCGGTCCGAGCTGGCCGTGGTCGGCAAGGCGCCCCGTGGGAAGACCGGGACGCGCGTGCGCTACTGGGCGGACCGTCAGGTCTTCCCCAAGACCGCGGTGTTCTCCTACGACGAGCTCGTGACGCGCGCGCGCCAGACGACGTTCCTCGTGCCCGGCCTCAAGATCACGCTGCGCGACGAGCGCGGCCTGGCCGGCACCCCGGGCGCCGACGGACCGGTCGAGGAGAGCTTCCAGCACTCGGGCGGCACGATCGACTTCGTCGACTTCCTCGCCCCCGACCCGGCCGTCACCGCGACGTGGCACCTGACGGGCTCGGGCACGTTCAAGGAGACCGTGCCCGTCCTCGACGACCGCGGGCACCTGACCCCGCAGGAGGTCACGCGCGACTGCGAGGTCGACGTCGCGCTGCGCTGGGGCACCGGGTACGACACCGAGCTGCGGACGTTCGTCAACATCATCTCGACGCCCAAGGGCGGCTCGCACCTCGCGGGCTTCGAGGCGGGGCTGCTCAAGATCCTGCGCAAGGGCGTCGAGACCAACGCCCGTCGCCTCAAGGTGTCGACCAAGGACGCGTCGGAGCGCATCGAGAAGGACGACGTCCTCGCGGGCCTCACGGCGGTGCTGACGGTACGCCTGGCCGAGCCGCAGTTCGAGGGCCAGACCAAGGAGGTCCTCGGCACGGCCCCCGTGCGTGCGATCGTGGCCCGCGTCGTCGAGCAGCAGCTCGGCGCCATGCTGACCTCGACCAAGCGCGACGAGAAGACGCAGGCCTCCCTGCTCCTCGACAAGGTCGTCGCCGAGATGCGCGCCCGCATCACCGCGCGCAAGCAGAAGGAGATCTCACGCCGCAAGAACGCGCTCGAGACCTCGTCGCTGCCGTCCAAGCTCGCGGACTGCCGCAGCGACGACGTCGAGCGCAGCGAGCTCTTCATCGTCGAGGGCGACTCGGCGCTCGGCACCGCGAAGCTCGCGCGCAGCTCCGACTTCCAGGCCCTCCTGCCCATCCGCGGGAAGATCCTCAACGTCCAGAAGGCCTCGGTCACGGACATGCTCCGCAACGCCGAGTGCGCCGCGATCATCCAGGTCATCGGCGCGGGCTCGGGGCGCTCGTTCGACCTCGAGGGGGCGCGCTACGGCAAGGTCGTGCTCATGACGGACGCCGACGTCGACGGTGCGCACATCCGCACGCTCCTGCTCACGCTCTTCTTCCGGTACATGCGCCCCCTCGTGGACGCGGGCCGCGTCTACGCGGCAGTGCCGCCGCTGCACCGCGTCGAGGTCATCGGTGCGGGCTCGCGCAAGAACGAGTACGTCTACACGTACTCCGAGGCCGAGCTGCGCGACGTCCTCAAGAAGCTCGACAAGTCGGGCAAGCGCTACAAGGAGGACATCCAGCGCTACAAGGGGCTCGGGGAGATGGACGCCGACCAGCTCGCGGAGACCACCATGGACCCGCGTCACCGCACGCTGCGCCGCGTCACGGCCGAGCACGCCGAGGCTGCCGAGCGCGTGTTCGAGCTCCTCATGGGCTCGGACGTCGCGCCGCGCAAGGACTTCATCATCGCTGGGGCGGCGGGCCTGGACCGGGCGCGGATCGACGCCTGACGTCCCGTCTGCTGGGCACCGACCGCCCGGTCACCGGCTCGTTCGTAGACTGCACGGTGTGAACCCCCAGACTCTTCGTGCCACCCCGGCACGCTCGCTGACCGCCCTCGCGTCTCTCCTGCTCGCCGCCGGCCTCCTGGCTGGTTGCGGTGCGGCCGACGACGCACCGGCGGACGACACCACGGCGTGGGGGGGGGGGGGGGGCCCCCACACACCCGGCGCGGGCACCGAAGGCGACGACCGCCGCGCGGGCGCCCCCGCCCACGGGGTTGGTGGCGGGGCGCCCGCCGCCGCACGGGCGGACCACCCCCGGGCGTGGTGGTGGGTGGCGGCCGCCGCCCCCGCGTCCGGTGCCTCTGACGACTCGACCGACGGCGCTGACGACGCTGCCGACGACTCCGAGCTCTCGTACGAGGGCGTCGCCGGGAAGACGGCGCTCGAGCTGCTGCTCGCGGCCGACCCGAGCACGACCGTCCAGGGCGAGGGCGACATGGCGTTCGTGACGGGCATCGGCGGCGTCTCCGCGGACCCGGCCGGCGAGTTCTGGGCGCTGTACGTCAACGGTGAGATGGCCCAGGTCGGTGCCGGGTCGCTCGTGACGGAGACGGGAGACGAGATCACGTGGAAGCTCGAGAAGTTCACCTCCTGACGCGTTGGTGGCGCCCCGCGATCGCGGTCGCGGTCGTGGCGCTCGCCGTGGTGTTCCGCCTCGTGCGCGAGGAGATCGGCGCCCCGCCGAACCTCGAGCTCGTGACGTCCGCAGCGTTCGCGGCCGCGGTGCTCGTGCGGCACCGCCTGGCGTTCCTGGCTCCGCTGCTCGTCGCCGTCGTGTCCGACCTGGTGCTCGGCAACACGTCGATCGCGCTGTTCACGTGGAGCGCGTGGCTCGTCATCGGGCTCGCCGCGCTGCTGACGCGCAGCACGTCCGGGTGGGGCCGCGTCGGCGCCGCGGCCGGGCTGGGCGTGGGCGGGTCGCTGTGGTTCTTCCTCTGGACCAACTTCGGCGTCTGGGTCCAGGGGCGCGGCGTCTGGTACCCGGCAGGCGTCGACGGGCTCGTGGCGAGCTACGTCGCCGGCCTGCCGTTCCTGCGCACCATGCTGATCGGGAACCTCGTGCTCCTGCCGGTCGTGGCTGCCGGGACGCTGCTCGTCGAGCGGCTCGAGCGCTCGCGGGGACTCGTGGCGGTCCCGCAGACGGCGTGATTCCCTGCCTCTGCTCAAGTTCGCCGAGGTAGACCCGTGTGTGCGAGGTAGGTCTCCAGGAGGTCTTTCACGCACAAAAGGGGGTAGCGGGGCGGGAGGGGGGGAAGGGGTTGGGGCGGGGGGAGGACGGGGT
>NZ_JBHUAD010000299.1:0-4078 GCF_042789955.1 Oerskovia sp. NPDC056781 | reverse complement strand
GAGCTCCGACGGTCAGAGACCGACCTCGGACTCGAAGGCGCCCTCCTCGATGCGGTTCTTGATCGCACCCAGGAAGCGGGCCGCATCCGCGCCGTCGACCAGGCGGTGGTCGTACGACAGGAAGATGTAGCTCATCGAGCGGATCGCGATCGACTCGTTGCCGTCCGCGTCGGTCACGACGACCGGGCGCTTGACGATCGTGCCCGTGCCCAGGATCGCGACCTGGCCACCGGGGACGATCGGCGTGTCGATCAGCGCGCCACCGGAACCGGTGTTCGTGATCGTGAACGTCGCGCCGCCCAGCTCGTCCGGCCCGATCTTGTTGATGCGGGTGCGGCCGGCGAGGTCGGCGATCTTGCGGGCCAGCCCGGCGAGGTTGAGGTCACCGGCGTCCTTGATGACCGGCACGACCAGACCGCGCTCGGTGTCGACCGCGATGCCGACGTTCTCCTGCGGGTGGTAGACGACAGAGTCGCCGTCGATGCTCGCGTTGATCTTCGGGTAGGCCTTGAGGGCCTCGACCGCGGCGAGCGTGAAGAACGGCAGGAACGTGAGGTTGGCGCCCTCGCGTGCCTTGAAGTCGTTCTTGGCCTTGGCGCGCAGCTTGGCGACCTTGGTCACGTCGACCTCGACCACCGTGGTGAGCTGGGCCTGCGTCTGCAGGGCCTCGACCATGCGCGTCGCGACGAGCTTGCGCAGGCGCGACATCTTCTCGGTCGTCCCGCGCAGGGGCGAGACAGCCGGGACGCTGGCCGCCTTGGGCGCGGAGCCCGACCGCGCAGCAGCGGCAGGTGCCGGGGCCGCCTTGGCAGCCTCCGCCTTGGCGGCCGCCTCGAGGACGTCCTCCTTGCGGATGCGGCCACCGACGCCCGTGCCCGTGAGGGACGCGACGTCGACACCCTTCTCCGCGGCGAGCTTGCGCACGAGCGGGGTCAGGTAGGAGCCGCCGGTCGAGCCCGAGGTGGCGCGCGAGGCAGGGGCCGCGGGAGCGGCGGGCGCCTCTGCTGCGGGAGCCGCGGGCGCCTCTGCTGCCGGGGCGGCGGCCGGGGCGGGCGCCGCTGCCGGAGCAGGTGCGGGCGCCGCGGGAGCGGCCGGTGCAGCCTCGGGCGCCGGTGCCGGGGCGGGAGCCGCCTCAGGTGCCGGTGCGGCGGCGGCCGGAGCCGGTGCTGCCGCGCCCGAGCCGACGATCGCGAGGACGGTGCCGACCTCGACGGTCTCGTCCTCCTGGACGAGGATCTGCTGGACGGTGCCCGCCACGGGGGAGGGGACCTCGGTGTCGACCTTGTCGGTCGAGACCTCGAGCAGGGGCTCGTCGACCTCGACGGTCTCGCCGACGGCCTTGAGCCAGCGGGTCACGGTGCCCTCGGTCACGGACTCGCCGAGCGCCGGGAGCTTGATCTCCTCGCCACCCGAGGCGGCGGGCGCCTCGGCAGCGGGAGCGGCCGCCGGAGCCTCGGCAGCGGGGGCCGGTGCCGGCTCCGCCGCGGGGGCGGGCTCGGCTGCCGGGGCGGGAGCCTCGGCGGGTGCTTCGGCGGCGGGAGCGGCCGGAGCCTCGGCAGCGGCCGGGGCTGCGCCCGCGCCGGAACCGATCACGGCCAGGTCGGTGCCGACCTCGACGGTCTCGTCCTCCTGGACGAGGATCTGCTCGAGCACGCCGGCGAACGGCGAGGGGATCTCGGTGTCGACCTTGTCGGTCGAGACCTCGAGCAGCGGCTCGTCGATCTCGACGCTCTCTCCGACGGCCTTGAGCCAGCGGGTGACGGTTCCCTCGGTGACGGACTCGCCCAGTGCGGGCATCTGCACGTTGTCAGACATGACCTCTCGGGTCTCCTTCGATCGTTGGGTCAGTTGTGGGCGTGCAGCGGCTTGCCGGCGAGGGCCAGGTGGGCCTCTCCGAGAGCCTCGTTCTGCGTGGGGTGCGCATGGACCAGGGCGGCGACGTCCTCGGGGTACGCCTCCCAGTTCACGATGAGCTGGCCTTCGCCGATGAGCTCGCCGACGCGGGCGCCGACCATGTGCACGCCGACGACGGGGCCGTCCTTCTGGCGGACGAGCTTGACGAAGCCCGTGGTCCCGAGGATCTTGCTCTTGCCGTTGCCGGCAAGGTTGTACTCGAGCGTCTCGACGCCGTCGGCGCCGTGCAGCTCCTTGGCCTTGGCCTCGGTCAGGCCGACCGAGGCGACCTCGGGCTCGCAGTACGTCACGCGCGGGATGCCCGACTCGACGATCGGCGTCGGGTTCAGGCCCGCGATCTGCTCGGCGACGAAGATGCCCTGGGCGAAGCCGCGGTGCGCGAGCTGGAGCCCAGGGACGATGTCACCGGCGGCGTAGATGTTGCCGACGCCCGTGTGCAGACGCTCGTCGACGATCACGAAGCCACGGTCCATGGTGATGCCCTGGGCCTCGAAGCCCAGGTCGGCGGTGCGGGGGCCGCGGCCGACGGCGACCAGCAGGAGGTCGGCGTCGAACGTCTTGCCGGACTCGAGGGTCACGTGCACGCCCGAGTCGTCCTGCGTGACGCCCGAGAAGCGGTCGCCCAGGGTGAAGCCGATGCCGCGCTTGCGGAACGCGCGCTCGAGCGCCTTGGACAGCGACTCGTCCTCGTTCGGGACGAGGTGCGGGAGCGCCTCGATGATCTGCACGTCGGCGCCGAACGACTTCCAAACGCTCGCGAACTCGACGCCGATCACGCCGCCGCCCAGGACGATCGCGCTCTGGGGCACGTAGTCGAGGGTCAGTGCCTGGTCGGACGTGATGACGCGGCCCCCGATCTCCAGCCCGGGGAGCGAGCGGGCGTAGGAACCCGTGGCGAGCACGACGTTCTTGCCCGTGTAGCGCTGGCCCGCGACCTCGACCGTGTCCGCGGCGACGAGCGTTCCGTGGCCCTCGATCACCGTGATCTTGCGGGACTTGATGAGACCCTGCAGGCCCTTGTACAGCCCGGCGATGACGCCGTCCTTGTACGAGTTCACGCCGTTCATGTCGATGCCCTGCAGCTGGCTCAGGACGCCGTACGCGCTGCCCTCGCGGGCGTTGTCGGCGAGCTCGGCGGCGTGCAGCAGAGCCTTCGTGGGGATGCAGCCGTTGTGCAGGCAGGTCCCGCCCAGCTTGTGCGCTTCGACGAGAGCGACGTTCAGGCCGAGCTCGGCGGCACGCAGCGCGGTGGCGTAGCCGCCGCTGCCTCCGCCCAGGACGAGGACGTCGAAAGGTGTGCCGGTCTCGGCCACGTGCAGCTCCTTAGGCATACGAAAAGAGGGAGAGCAAAGTTCTCGTGACATCTTGGCACTTCGGTCAGCCGTACCCCAATCGGAACGCACACTCTTGCGTGTGATGCTCAAGACAGCCACGCCGGGCGTCCGGTCCGCCCCCGTGGTCCGGACGGTCCCGGCGGGTGGGCTCCCGGGCACGACCTGCCGCTCCTCGCGCTGCGAGTCCCCGCCCACAGGCGGGGCCGAGCCCGATCCCAGGAACGCTCCAGGCGGAGCAAGTACCCTTCCTCCATGTCCAGGCTGTCGCAGCTCTTCTCCCGCAAGCCCGCGAACGGTGCCGGTGCTCCCGCCGGTGCCCCGTCGACCGCGGACCAGCGCCGCGCGACCGTCGAGCACCTCGCCGACTTCGCACGCACCCGCGTGGGTGTCGAGGCATACATCGAGCCGCCGACGAACGACACCCCCACGACGCTCATGCTCATCGCGACCACGGGGGAGTGGACGAGACGCCGCGTCCCCGACGCCAGGACCGCGCGCAAGGTGGCCGAGCAGCTCGAGCTCCCCGTCTACGACGTGAACTTCACGGGCTACCCCCAGCGCATGCGCGACTGGAACTCCAAGCAGCGCCGGCGCTGAGCCCCATCCGCAGTCGCTGACCCCGCCCTCAGGTGCGCGCTTCGTCGGGCCGTTGCCGGAGCTCCCACGGAACGAGATGCGGTCACCTGGGGTCGAGGCTCTTCCCTGACCCCGGTCGGACGCAACTCGACCTCCCGGCAGGACGCAGACGCTGCGCCCGACGGCTCCGGCGCGCGGTCCGGACCCGACGCCAGTCGGAACGACGGACGGGCACGACCCCGAGAGGTCGTGCC
>NZ_JBHUAD010000298.1:0-4092 GCF_042789955.1 Oerskovia sp. NPDC056781 | reverse complement strand
GGACGACCACGTCGTCCGGCCCCTCGGGGCTCCCTCGCACGTGGCGCTGCTCGCCCGGCTCGCGCTGGTGCGCGCCGGCTCGGACGGCCGCCCGGCGGTCACTCGAACGTCGCGCGCAGCCCCTCGATCAGGCCCGGCACGAGGTCCGGACCGAACGCCACGTCGTCGCCGTCGTCGTTCGCGCGCGTGCGGACCGCGCACCACGGGGTGCCGTCGCGCAGGACACCGACCGCGAGACGGACGTCCTGGCGGTCCGGGTGCGACGACAGGTAGGCGAGGGCCGCGGCCGGGTCGGTGGGCAGCCCCTCCTCGGCGGACGGGGGCAGGATGACGCGCTCGGCGACGATCGCGGCACCGTCGACCGTGCCGGGCCACGAGATCCCTGCGAGCAGGTCCTCGAGCGTCTCGACGTCGGGCAGGCCTTCCTGCTCGACCGAGACCAGGTGGTCCGGGATGCCGCGCGCCGCGGTCACGACCTCGGGCGGGAGGCGGTCCGCCAGGCCCGGGTCGGCGGCCATCGCGTCGGCCGTGCGGACGAGCGCGAACACGCGCGGGGGAGCGTCCCAGCCGTCGGCGGCGACGTGCGCCTCGACGTCGCGCACGGCGTCGGCGAGCGCGAGCTGCGCGAGGGGGACGATGGGGGCGGGGGCGTCGTCGGGGACGCCCGAGGCGGCCTGGGACGTGCTCGGGGCGGGCTGGTCGGGCGCGGGGGAGGTCGTGTCTGCCATGTCCCCAGCATGTCAGGCCCGACGACGTCGGCGCAGTCGGCGGGTCGGGGCCAGGTACGTGTGGGAACCTGGAACCGCTGTGGGCCGTTGACGAGATGGACGGCCTGTGGCCTGACCCTGTCGAGATCGTGGACCGCCTGTGAATCCGGTGGTCGTGGGCCCGGCACGGACAGGTACCGACGCCTGACGACCTGACGCTCGACCGAACGCAAAGAGGTAAGCCCACCGTGTCATTCGCCGCAGCGCCACGACGCCCTTCAGGGCCCGAGGCCGGCTCCCGCAGACGACGCAGCCCGCTCGGCATCGCCGTTGCCGTCGTGGCTGCCCTCGTCCTCCTGCTGTTCCTGCTCGCGCAGTTCTGGACCGAGGTCCTCTGGTTCACCCAGCTGGGCTTCGAAGGCGTCCTGTGGACGGAGTGGGGGACCCGTGCGGCGCTGTTCGTCGGCGGCTTCCTCGTGATGGGCGGACTCGTCTTCCTGTCGTTGTCGCTCGCGTACAGGTCCCGCCCCATCTACGCGCCCTCGACGCCCGAGCAGGCCACGCTCGACCAGTACCGCGAGGCGATCGAGCCCCTGCGCAAGGTCGTGACGATCGCGGGCCCCGCGCTCATCGGCTTCTTCGCCGGTGCGGCGGCGTCCTCGCAGTGGAGCACGGTGCTCCTGGCCCTGAACTCGGTGCCGTTCGGCACCAAGGACCCGCAGTGGGGCCTGGACATCTCGTTCTTCGTCTTCACGCTGCCCGTGCTGCGCTTCGCCGTGGGCTTCCTCATGGCCGCGGTCATCATCTCGGGCATCGGCGCCCTGGCGACCCACTACCTGTACGGCGGGGTGCGCATCGGTGGTGGCGCGGGCAGCGGCCCGCGCACGACCAAGGCCGCTCGCGTGCAGCTCTCGGTCACGGCCGCCGTGCTCATGCTGCTCATCGGCGCCAACTACTGGCTCGACCGGTACTCGCTCCTGACCACGACGGGTGACAAGTTCGACGGTGCCTCGTACGCCGACGTCAACGCGGTCATCCCGTCCAAGGCGATCCTGACGGGCGTCGCGATCCTCGTCGCGCTGCTGTTCGTGGCGACCGCGGTCCGCGGCAACTGGCGCCTGCCCGCGATCGGCGTGGGGCTCATGGTCGTCTCCGCGATCGCGATCGGCGGGATCTACCCGGCCGTCGTCCAGCGCTTCCAGGTCAACCCGAACGCGCAGGAGTTCGAGGCCGAGTACATCCAGCGGAACATCGACGCGACCAAGACGGCGTTCGGGCTCGACGGGGTCGAGGCGGCCAACTACGACGCGAAGACCCAGGCAGAGGCCGGAGCGCTGCGCGCGGACGCCGACACCACGGCGTCCATCCGCCTGCTCGACCCGCAGATCGTCAGCCCGACGTTCCGCCAGCTCCAGCAGAACAAGCAGTACTACAACTTCCAGGAGACCCTCTCCGTCGACCGGTACATGATCGACGGCCAGAGCCGCGACACCGTGATCGCCGTCCGTGAGCTCAACCTCGAGGGACTCGGCGCGAGCCAGCGCAACTGGGTCAACGACCACACCGTGTACACGCACGGGTACGGCGTCGTGGCCGCGTACGGCAACCAGATCGGCCCGGGCGGTCAGCCCGCGTTCTACGAGGGAGACATCCCCTCGGTGGGTTCGCTGCCCGAGTACGAGCCGCGCATCTACTTCAGCCCGGACTCGACCCAGTACTCGATCGTCGGCGCCCCCGAGGGCACCAAGCCCTGGGAGTTCGACTACCCGGACGACGAGGCGGGCGGGCAGGTCAACAACACGTTCGGCGCCGAGGACGGGGCCGTCGCAGGCCCCAGCGTCGGCTCGTTCGGCACCAAGCTGCTCTACGCCCTGAAGTTCGGCTCCGAGCAGATCCTGTTCTCCGACCGTGTGACGACCGACTCGCAGATCCTGTACGACCGGTCGCCGCGTGACCGCGTCGCGAAGGTCGCCCCGTACCTCACGCTCGACGGCAAGGTCTACCCCGCCGTCGTGGACGGCCGGGTCAAGTGGATCGTCGACGGCTACACCACGACCAACTCCTACCCGTACTCGGCATCACGCCCCCTCGACGAGGCGACGCAGGACACCCTGACGGTCAACTCGCAGTCGGTCGCGGCGCTCGCACCGCAGCAGGTCAACTACATCCGCAACTCGGTCAAGGCCACGGTCGACGCCTACGACGGTTCGGTCGACCTGTACGCGTGGGACACCGAGGACCCGATCCTGCAGGCGTGGGACAACGTCTTCCCGACGTCGCTCAAGCCGATCTCCGAGATCAGCGGCGACCTCATGAGCCACCTGCGCTACCCCGAGGACATGTTCAAGGTCCAGCGTGCGCTGCTCACGAGCTACCACGTCGACGACGCCCGCGAGTTCTTCTCCGGTCAGGACTTCTGGAACGTCCCGCGCGATCCCACGGTGCGCGGCACCGGCACCAAGCCCTACCAGCCGCCGTACTACCTGACGCTGCAGATGCCCGGTCAGGAGAACCCCGCGTTCTCCCTCATGACCACGTTCATCCCGGGCGGCAACTCCGACCGAGAGATCCTCACCGGGTTCCTCGCGGTCGATGCCGAGGCAGGCAGTACCGCAGGTGTGAAGGCCGAGTCGTACGGCAAGCTCAGGCTCCTCGAGCTGCCACGCAACGCCACGGTCCCCGGACCGGGGCAGGTGCAGAACACGTTCGACTCGGACCCCACGGTGTCCAACGAGCTGAACATCCTCAGCCGCGGCAACTCGACCGTGATCCACGGCAACCTGCTCACGCTCCCCGTGGGCGGCGGTCTGCTCTACGTGCAGCCCGTGTACGTGCAGGCGTCCGAGGGCACCAAGTTCCCGCTGCTGCGCAAGGTGCTGGTCAGCTTCGGTGACCAGGTCGGGTTCGCCGACACGCTCGACGAGGCCCTCAACCAGGTCTTCGGCGGCGAGTCGGGTGCATCGGCCGGTGACGCCGGTGGTGAGGTCGCTCCGGTCATCCCGACCGACGGAGAGACCCCGCCGCCCACGGACGGCACCGACACCGGGACGGACACCCCGGCGCCCGTCACGGAGAACCCCGAGGCGCGCGCGCAGCTCGACCAGGCTCTCCAGGCCGCCAGCCAGGCGATCAAGGACGGTCAGGCCGCCCTCGCGGAGGGTGACTTCGCCGCCTACGGCGAGTCGCAGGAACGCCTGCAGACCGCGCTCGAGTCGGCGATCGCCGCCGAGGAGTCGTTGGGTACCGAGACCCCGTGACGCGCGGATGACCGGTCACCCCCTGGGGTGAGCGAGGAGACGACGGACGCCGCTCCTGACCTGAGGGGGGGGGGGGGCGGGCCGGCTCTTGGTGGTCGGTGTGTACCGCCCCCCCCCGCGGGGGTGCG